>JAKSBO010000635.1 GCA_022361095.1 Desulfobacterales bacterium
ATGGCATAGGTTTTGGAAAAAGAATTAATCACCAGGGAATGATTTTCCATCCCCGGACAATTATATATGGATGCGGCCCGGCCTTCAAAGGCGATCCGGTCATACACCTCATCAGATACCACGCAAAGGTCATGGGCCTTGGCAATGGCTGCGATCTCTTCCAAAAGGCGTTTTGGCACCACCGTGCCGGTGGGATTATTGGGCGAATTGATCAAAATAATTTTTGTTTTTGACGTGATGGCCGCCTCTATGTCTGCCGGGTCCGGTAAAAACCCTTTATCAAATCCCGAAGGCACATATTTGGGTACGGCATGGGCCAGGGTGATGTGGGCCAGGTAGTCCGGAAAATGGGGCTCAACAACAATGATTTCATCGCCGGGGTCCATAAGGGTTCTGAAAGCATTTGCAAGGCCGTTCATGGCACCGTGGGTGATGATGATGCATTCGGGATCAACGGCTTTGCCAAGATCCTTTGACAGGCGGCGGGAGAGTTTTTCTATAAGCTCGGGGTCACCTTTGGCATGGGTATAGTGGGTATGGCCGTCACGGGCATCGTCAAAGGCTTTCTCGATAATGGGGGCCGGGGTGTCAAAGTCAGGTTCGCCGATGCCAAGGGAGATGACGTTTTCATACTGGGCTGCGACCTGACTCATTTCCCGTATGACGCTGTACCGCAAGGATTCAATGTTTTTAGAAATATACAAAATTCTTTCCTTAAAAAAATTTACGCATAATGGACGGCAAGACGCGCTGCCGGTAGGTTTTTATCAACGGCACAATGGTATAATAAAAGCCGCTGGTGTCAATGGGAAAATCCTTTCAACACAATACCTGCTTATTCGATAATCCAATTTTTAGTCTCTGAACCTTAAGCCTGTTTCAAAATTTTTTAAATCCATTGGACTTGACATTGGTTTTCTGCGCTAAAAATTGTTATACATTATCTTTTATTCAGGGGCCCTGTTCCTTTGTTTTGAACATTGGAGGCAGCATTGGCCGAAAATGGACACAAGTAAAAGAGATACACCATGAAAATATTTAATTACCCTTCTCCTGAAGCGGAAAAAAGGGTTCAGGATACCATAGACCGAGGCTTGGGATTTTCTGAAAAAGACCAGGAAAATGTCCAGGCATTTTTAGATGATGTTAAAAAAAGAGGGGATGAGGCCCTCATCGAATACACCAACAAATTTGACTCCCCGGCGGTTACCTTGGATACCTTCAAGGTGACGAAACAGGAATTTAAAGATGCCCTGGAACAGGTAACCCCGCAGTTTTTAAAGGCCCTTGACCGGGCTGTTGAACAGCTCACGGCCTTTCACAGCCGCCAAAGGGAAAATTCATGGATGGACACCCCCAGAAACGGGGTGATGGTGGGACAGATGGTCCGGCCGGTGGCAGCGGCAGGCATCTATGCCCCCGGTGCCAAGGGCGGTAAGACACCCCTGGTTTCATCTGTGCTTATGGGCGGCATTCCGGCC
>JAKSBO010000960.1 GCA_022361095.1 Desulfobacterales bacterium
GCCAGGATGCCTGCCTGGCGCATGCCGCCGCCAAGCATTTTTCGCCATTTTTCCGCCTCCCTGATAAATGAAGCCGGGCCGCATAACACAGATCCCACAGGTGCACCAAGGCCCTTGGACAGGCAGCAGGAGACGGTATCAAACAATCTGGTGATCTCTTTGATCTCAATTTTAAGTTCTACGGCAGCATTAAATATCCGAGCCCCGTCCAGGTGCCGTCCAAGTTGATTGTCCAGGGCAAACCGGCTGGCTTCCTTTAGGTAATCCATGGGCAGCACCTTGCCGTCCTGGGTGTTTTCAAGACAAAGCAGCCGTGTCCGGGCAAAATGAAAATTATCCGGCTTGATTGCTTTTTCAACTTTTCCAAGGTCCAGGGTTCCGTCAGGTTCCAGATCCAATGGCTGGGGCTGGATACTGCCAAGTACAGCCGCCCCGCCTGCTTCATATTTGAAGGTGTGAGCCGTCTGGCCCACAATATATTCATCCCCCCGCCGGCAATGGGTCATAAGGGCCAGCAGATTGGACTGGGTGCCGGATGTGCAGAAAAGCGCCGCTTCCTTGCCTGTGATGGCCGCAGCCTTTTCTTCGAGCAGATTGACTGTCGGGTCCTCCTTGTACACATCGTCGCCAACAGGCGCATTTGCCATGGCCTGCCTCATTCTGTCCGTGGGGCGGGTTACCGTATCACTTCTTAAATCAATTAAATTCATTTTAATATGATCCTTCACAATTTTAAGTCTGCAGGTCTGTTTTGTCAGAACAGCAACTCCGGATTTGTTTGCAGCACTGCCCTGAAAAATTTTTATATGTGCCGAGCAAAGATGCAATGTAACAAAATTATATTATTTTACAAGGGCTTGAGTTTATGTCCGCAGGGTGTGTCTGGAGATGGTCTAAAGAAAAATTGAGATTTAATTAAAAAAAGGTTTGACATTGATTAGAAAATGAAGGATATTGCTCTGGCTTCACGGGGACGGCCCAACGGTTTCCGACGAAGTTTTTTTTTGAGTAGTAAGTTTGATCTTTGAAAATTGGTCAGTGAAAAAGAAAAGAGCGGGTCAATGACAATATGCTCAAAGCTTAAGTGCTTTAAGCATAGACCTTAAAAAGTTTTAGTAAAGGATTATAACTGGAGAGTTTGATCCTGGCTCAGAATGAACGCTGGCGGCGTGCTTAACACATGCAAGTCGAACGAGAAAGGGATTGCTTGCAATCCTGAGTAGA
>JAKSBO010000298.1 GCA_022361095.1 Desulfobacterales bacterium
AGCTGTGCCTTTTTGAACCGGTTTTCCTCATCCGTACCTTCCGGCAACCTTAGGGCAGCCACGTAATCGGCAAAGGCATCTGTGTCTGCATCAATCATGGGAATCAGGGCATGGACTGCGTCATGCAGCGGTGGAATCAACGCCCTCATTTCAGCGTCAACCGCTTCAAATCGCCTGACCCCCAGGGTCAGTTTACCCACCATGGCGCCAAGCCCGGCACCCAGGGCGGCAATGGCTGCTGATACGGAACCACAGCCAGGTGCGACGGTTCTGCCGGCAACCTCGCTAATAAAATTTCGGACACTCATACCGGCCAAAGGCTCATTGGGTGGTTCAGCTATGATATACTCTATAATCTTGGTTTTGGGATCAAAGGGGGCAACGGAATTCAAGCCCAGGCGCTCAACAGCCAGCCGGACTTTCTGATCTTCATCCAGGATAAAAAGACCTTCTTTATCAATATAATACTCAGCCGCCTGTAAAATGGCCTGACGGGGAACAACACCCACAATCTGTGACCCGGCCACCGCAATTTTAAGCTTGGCAGCTTCCTCTTTAACGGCTTCAAACAAGATATGCGGCGGTGTGACAAGGTAGTTGTTCAGGTTTACCGTAACCTGGGCCAGGTTATAGTCATTGACATACCACCCCATGCCCTTAACATCCTTGAACCGGCCGGGTTCCCGGGGGCCCCTGCCGGCTTCACGAAGATTCAGTGCAATACGGTGGGCCTGGTTGGGGGTGCCCAGCAGATTAACATTATATGCAATAAGAAAAAAACGGGCACCCGTGACTGTGCCTCCCCACCCGGGCACAAACCTGGCCGGTCCGAAATCAGGTTTCCATTTTTCCAGGACAATTCGCTGGGAAATCAATTCATACTCGCCCTCCCGGATCTGGGGCAGTTTCTTGCGGTAATCCAACGTGGCGGATTCCTCGTACAGATAGACCGGAACCCCAAGTTCCTCGGCCAGCCGTTGGCCGAACCGCTTTGAAATTGCCACACACTCGTCCATGGTCACACCCGCCACCGGAATAAAGGGGCAGACGTCCAGGGCGCCCATGCGGGGATGCTCCCCCTGATGCCGGCGCATGTCTATTTTTTCCCGGGCCACCCTTGCGGCGGCCAACGCACCATCCACCACACAATCAGGGTCTGCCACAAACGTATACACCGTCCGGTTGGTGGACCTGCCAGGATCCACATCCAGCAGGCGGCACCCGGGCGTCTCGGCGATGGCATCGGCAATGGCGTCAATGATCTGTTTATCTCTGCCTTCTGAAAAATTGGGCACACATTCAACGATTTTATCCATTATATATATCTCCGTCTCATATAAATAATCTTAAATCATTTTTTACCGGTCAGTACATCTTAATACATTTAAAAACTTTTCCACACACCGCTTAACTATTCCAATTATACGATCCCAGATCCATGCGGCCGATATTGTTCGATTAATTCAGCCCTCAGCAGCCTAAGGCAAATTATTTAATGGAGAATATCAGGCACAGGTTGCACAGCTGCGCGGATAAGACTTGCATTTTCCTCTACATTAACGGTAGTATCCCAAGGCGGGAATTTAGCGATACAGACGACAGTGTATCCCCAAATGTTAAAATATTAACACAAAAGGAGGCTAACACATACAAATCAATACAAAAATTTGGGGTTATAAACCAACTTTTTAAAAAAACAAACACTTATTAATACTGTAAGGGTAAAGAAGATTGAATTTTTAAAACAGTTGTGAAAATATTAGCGAATTAACTGGAATAGAAGCTTTTTAGACCCACTGGTTTTAACAATTTTCATCAGGAAAGGATATCAAATGAATAAGGTCGATATCCCCAGACTCAGGGAGATAGTCGGGGAACAAAACATAAAGACAGATCCGCTTGACCTGTTTATTTACGGCGCAGACGCATCTGTTTACCATGCCACACCATGGGTTGTTGTGAGACCTGACAATACCGGTCAGGTTCAAAAAGTACTGGCCTATGCCAATGATGCAAAAATACCAGTTGTCCCCAGGGGCGGCGGCTCGGGGATGTGTGGGCAGACCGTGTCGATTAAGGGCGGGATTCTTCTGGACATGAAAAACATGAACCGGATACTTGAAATCAACATGCCCGATGTTTACTGCCGGGTGGAACCGGGTGTGGTGGATGATGACCTCAACGCCGCGCTCAAACCTTATGGTGTTTTCTATCCCCCGACACCGGCCTCTTCACGTATCGCCACCATCGGCGGCGAGATCGGCAACAATGCGTCGGGTGTTCGTTCCGTAAAATACGGCGCAACCCGGGATGCGGTGTTGGGCTTGAAAGTGGTTCTGGCCAATGGCGACCTGGTCACTTTAGGTGCCCATACCCGGGTGGAAGCGTCCGGTTACCAGCTTCAAAAACTCATCGTAGGTTCGGAAGGCACCCTGGGTGTTGTGGTGGAAGCGATCATGGGTTTTGTACCCATCCCTGAATACAGATGCCTGGGTGTTGCCAATTTTGACAGCCTAAGGGATGCCGGTAATGCCATCGGTGACATCATGGCCTCGGGCACCATTCCTTCCATGCTTGAGCTCGTGGATGACGTTGCAATCAAGGCGGTAAACAAAACCATGGGCCTAGGCCTTAAGGAAGTGGCTGCTTCCCTGCTTTTTGAAGCTGACGGAAAAGTTATGGAAGCCGTGGAGTATGAAGTTAACAAAATGCAGGATATCTGCAAAAAGAACAACGGTGCCGACCTCTGGTACAGTTTTGACGCCAAGGAGCGTGAACAGATCTTCATGGGCCGTAAAAAATTATTCCCTGCCCTGTCACAGTTTGACGCCAGCATGGCTTCCACATCCCTGGCCGACGATATGGCGGTACCCTACTCCAAGATGGCCGATATGGCTGCCAAAATCCATGAAGCAGCCGAAAAGAACAACATCATTATGACGGCTTACGGCCATTGCGGATCAGGATGCATGCACACCAAAATCATGATGGATGTCAGCAAGGAAGAACAATGGCAGGGCGCCAAGAGAGCCATTGCCGAAATTTATGAATATGTAAATTCCATTAACGGCACCACGTCCGCGGAACACGGTATCGGCATTTCCAAAGCAGATGCCTTCAGGGCGGAAAAGGCTGATTCTTTGAAAATGATGGCTGCCATCAAGGCGGCTCTGGACCCCAATAACATTCTCAATCCCGGCAAGTTATCGCAGGCGCCGGAAAACTGGGTAACGGCAACAGAACTTAGATATGCCGTCAATAGCTAGCTGATAAAGGATAACAGGGACTATTCTTATGCAGACAACAAAAACGAAATTTAAAAATTTAGAAAAATGGGAAGGCATGCTGGCCAAGTGCATCCGGTGTGGATATTGTTACGAGCACTGCCCCATGTTTAAATTCACGCGGTGGGAATCCGATGCACCCAGGGGTAAAAATATTTTAGCCCATGGACTTTTGACCGGTTCGATTGAATTGACACCGGAAATTGCGGAAAAATCGTTCAGTTGTTTCTTCTGCAAACGGTGCGAAGCGGCCTGTTCATCCGGGGTTTTAATAACGGATATTATGCTGGATATGCGAA
This sequence comes from Desulfobacterales bacterium, assembly GCA_022361095.1. Taxonomy (GTDB): domain Bacteria; phylum Desulfobacterota; class Desulfobacteria; order Desulfobacterales; family Desulfobacteraceae; genus Desulfobacter. The sequence goes on from JAKSBO010000298.1 coordinate 3,584, forward strand.
GAGACCTGGTTGAACTGGGGTACAAAAAGGACATCGGCACCATCTCAACCACAGACCGCTCCTGTGCCAGGTGCCTGCAGTGCGTCAGGGCCTGTCCCCATGATGCCCGGGAGTATATTGACCTTGAAGGCATTGTCGTGGATCCGGTATTATGCAAGTCCTGTGGTATCTGTGTTGAAATCTGTCCCATCGAAGCGGTAACCATTCCACTTCCATTCGGCACAGACACGGAAAATATGGACCAGAAAGCCGCTGAGTTCCTCAACTCCACTGAATCCGCCAAGGTTATTGCGTTTGCCTGTAACTGGTCATACCATCCTGACATTCAGAACTCCAAAATGCCGGAATCTGAAACCCATGACAAGGAGTATGAAATCCTGGTGAACCTGTGCGGCGGCCGCCTTGATAAAAACCTCTTGTTGACACCGTTCCTTAACCAGGCATGGGGCGTTCTGGTCGCTGTTTGTCCGGATGGGGAATGTACCCATGACGGCAATGTAGCCGCCCTGCAACGGGTAACCAAAATGAAGGAAACCCTTGAAACGCTTGATATTAATCCCGAACGTATCCACCTGGTTCAAATTCCCAGAGGCGACAAACAATTGTTCCAGGCAGAAATTGATACCTTTATGGAAAAGATAAATCAGATGGGCCCCATACGCTAAACTGCAAGCCCATACGATAGATGGTCTTTTCGTCCAATTGTGAGCTTAGAGCTCTTTTTGGAAATCTGCGGCGGATAAGAATCTTAATCCCCGGAATATTTAATATATGCCGAAGATTTTAATTTTTATCCGCCGTAAACTTAGACGGAAACCCCATCATAGAAGAACCTAAATTAAGATGTGCAATTAGTGTCCATCCATAAATAAGAATTTTTGTTCAAGTTCACATTGCCAAAAAGGCTATTTATGAATGGGCAATAGATTAAAAGCGAGACAAAACAGGTCATAGAGGGAATCTGAAACAAAATTATCAAAACAACTCCAGGAAGGAGACAATAATGTCAAAAGTACAGATACCGTATGGTAAGGAAAAAATTGAAGTTGAAATTAATGACAATAACCTGCAGGGCGTATATTTTCCAAACGACGTAGAAAAAAGAGAGTTTGCTGCTGAATTTTCAAAAAACCTGGAAAACGCAAATTTCTCGGAGTTTATGGAAGGTGATGAGAGAGTCGTTTTCATCGTCAATGACGGAACCCGCCCTACGCCTACGGCAAAAGTACTTAAGGTAATCTATGATGATATCAAAGATAAAGATATCTATTTTATCATCGCGACCGGTGCCCATAGAGCCCCCAATGATGAAGAGTTTGAATACATTTTCGGAAAAGAGATCTATGAGGACCTGAAAGCAAAAGACAGAATATGGTCTCATGATGCCAAAAACGATGAGATGGTTTATTTGGGAAAATCTTCAAACGGCACGGAGATGTACCTGAATAAGATTGTAGCCGAAGCTAAAAAAACCATCGTTATCGGTTCTGTGGAACCTCACTATTTTGCAGGATATACCGGTGGCAGAAAAGGCTTCTTACCTGGCGTGGCTTCCTATGAAACCATCACACAGAACCACAAATTAGCTCTGAATAAGAGCGCAAAAGCCCTTGCATTAGATGGCAACCCCGTCCACGAAGACATGATGGATGCCATGAATGTACTCAAAGAGATTAAAGTCTTCTCCATTATGACCATCTTGGATAAAGATCATAATGTATATGAGACCACATGCGGGGATCTTGTAGGCGCATTTTATGATGCCATAGACAGTGCCAAAAAAGTATTCTGCGTTGACATAGAAGAAAAAACCGACATCGTAATTTCTGTGGCACCATATCCAATGGATATTGACCTTTACCAGTCGCAAAAAGCCATAGACAACGGCAAGCTCGCCCTTAAAGAGGACGGTATATTAATCTTTGTATCACAATGCAGAATGGGCATCGGCGGAAAAACCTTCTTTGATCTGATGGCGTCTTGTGATACCCCCCAAGAGGTTCTTGACAAGATAAAAGTTGAATACAAACTGGGTTATCATAAAGCCGGTAAAATGGCTGAAATCAACACCTGGGCCCAGACCTGGGGTGTAACGGAACTGCCGGAAGACGAGATCAAAGCCGTACATATTAAACCTTTTGACAGTGTAGAATCCGCTCTGGAAAAAGCATTTGAGCTAAAAGGCAAAGATGCCAAAGTCACCGTGCTTCCGTTGGGATCGCTTTCGGTGCCCAACATATTAAACCCCTAAAATAGTAATAGTGCCCGACCCAAAACCGCAAATATGACCGATTACTTTGTTGGGCCGTAAATTTTAATCTTTGGAATATTGATTATATGCCTGTGGTTAAAATTTGCGGTCAGCCTTGTACTCGACAAAATTTCCATATTTTGGTTCTGGCACAAACCCTATATTGGTTCTTTGAAACTGGCGGCGGTGCATTTTAAGCACCGCCGTTTTTTTTGCCTGTCCATGATCTGGGTTGGATAGGGCGATGTTCAAAATTATCTGTCCATTACTTGAATATTGGGCCGGCATGGATAGAGCACATCCCGAAATCCAAATGCCCCCAACGATGTGGCGAACATTGGCCATTAAAATTGTACGCAACCTCATCGGGCCTTACAGCACCTTGATTTCCAGCGTGGCCGGCCCCCAGGCAAAAGAAGCGATAGCATTTCTGAAATTTCTGGCCGAAAACAAATTTAACGAGAACGACGAAGAAAACCTTCCTGTAAAGCTGGAAAGGACGCAACGGCAGTCCGATCCCCGGGGAAACACCCAAGGGGCAATTGCAGGTATTGCGATTGGCCCCGTGGTTCATTACCGCTCCAGGCTCCCCGAAGTTAAGAACGGACAGGTCCGGGACACCGGGCCGGAGATTAAAAAACGTCAGGCAACGCCCAAGGCCGGGATATGGGCGGGCATGTGTGCAGGGCTGGCGGTAAATCCCCGGCAGCACCGTTACGCATTGGTTCCGTAATCACTTGTTGTGAAACATACATCAAATAAACCTTTCAGGAGGAAAACATGAGCCGTTTTTTATCTTTTATTTTAATTTTGATGCTCATCCTTGGGGGCTGCGCTTCTGACCGGGAAAAAGCTGAGACCTTTGTCCGGGAAGGTAAAGCATATTTTGACAAGCAGGAGTATTCCAAGGCTGAAATACAGCTGAAAAATGCGGTCAACCTGATACCGGATTCAATAGAGGCATATCACCTTCTGGCCCAAACCTTTTTAAAAGAAAAAAAGACCCAGGAGGCGTTCACTGCATTTTTAAGGCTGGAGCAACTGGAACCAGACAATCTTGATACCAAACTCCATCTGGCCTCGTTCTATTTTCTGGCCCAAAAATGGACGGAAGCAGAAAAAAAAGTAACGCAGGTGCTGACCGTTGATCCGGACAACATTAAAGGGCTATACCTGAAAGCCGGAATTCTGGGCAGGCAAAAAGAGCCACTGGAGACCCTGGCAGACATATATAATCAAATTCTGCAGCTTGATTCAAAACAAACCAAAGCCATGCTGGGCCTTGCAGGGATCTACCAGTCCCGGAGGGAGACGGCCAAAGCCGAAGCCATGCTGGAAAAAGCCCAGGCAACGGCACCGAAGGACTTGAACGTTTACCGGGCCATATTCAGGTACTATCTGGTCCAGAAGGACTATAACAAAGCCCGGGGTATTCTGGAGGACCTGGTGGCTCAAGAACCGGAGGCTGTTGAACCCAGAATCATGCTGGCCAAATTCCAGGCCGGCCAAAATGAAAACAGCCGGGCAGAGCAATCCTTTTTAAAGGCCATTGAACTGGCGCCGGACAATCCGTTGCCTTATATGCTCACTGCCAGGTTTTACAATGCCGCTGAGCAACCGGATAAGGCAGAGGGATTTATTAAAAAAGCCCTGGCCATCCATCCGGAACATGCGGGTTTGAAAACGGCATATGCGGACTTTTATTTCCTTCACAAAGCGTATGAAAAATCCCAAAAGATAATTGATGAGATCCTGGCAAGCCGCCCTGGTTTCCCCCAGGCAAAATTCATCAAAGCAAAACTTTTAATATCCGGTAAAAAGTTTGATCAGGCCAAGGCGGTTCTCCTGTCCCTTTTGGAAGAAGAGCCGGATTCAGCCCGGTACAATTTTTTAATGGGATCCGTATTTCTGGCGGACAGAAACACAGATCAGGCCATGGCATATTATGCCAAGACCCTGGAAAAAAACCCCTTCCACCTCAAAGCAAGAATCGTCATGGCGGAACTCTATTTCAAACAGGCCGACTATTTTCTGGCCGAATCCGAAATCAACAAGGCATTAAAACTGCGCCCAAAAAACTATAATGCCCTTTTGCTGAAAGGAAATATATATGCGGCCCGGCAGAAAACACAAAAAGCCCAGGCGGTTTATGAATCGTTAATCCAGGACCACCCCGACAATCCGGCAGCGCTGTTCAGGCTGGGCAATCTTCTTATCATGGACAAAAAGCCCCAAAAAGCCCTGGCGATCTACGAAAAAGCATTGGCCACGAATCCGCACCTTATGGATGTTTTTATCAACATGATCCGGCTTTACAGTGCTGAAAAAGAGTATCAGACGGCCCTTGACAGGTGTGATGCCCATCTTGAATCCCTGCACGCCCCCGCGCCGGCTGTGGTCGCTGTTATCCAGGGGCTCAGGGGAAACCTTTTAATGGCCCTTGGAAAACCGGATGCGGCAAAACAAGCCTTTAAATTGTCTATCCAATCCAACCCCAAATATACGCAACCTTACCTGGCCCTGGCCCAAATCCATACCCAGGAAAAAAATGATGAAAAGGAGCTTGAGGTCTATCAAAACCTGCTGACCCAACGGCCTGACCGGATCGAGCCCTATTTCCAGCTTGGGGTGTTTTACGAAAAAAGAGGGGAAAACGACAAGGCAAAGGCCCAATACGAAAAAGTTCTTGAGCTGAATCCGGAATACATTCCGGCCCTGAACAACCTGGCTTTTTTCTATGCCGAGCAGAACATTGAGATGAACAAAGCCCTGGATATGGCCAGAAAGGCCAAGGAGCTAAGCGGAGAAATCCCGGCCGTCATGGATACCCTGGGCTGGATCTACTATAAGAAAGAACTCTATGATTCGGCCATTCAAGAATTTTCCAACTGCGTTGAAAAAGAACCTGAGAATCCAATTTTCAACTTTCATTTAGGCCTGGCTTACAATAAAAAGTGGGATTACACCAATGCTAAAAAATACCTGGGAAAAGCACTTGAACTGAAGAAAGACTTTAAAGGCGCAAACGAGGCCCAAAAAATCCTTGAACAAATTTGACAGCCGCGTATAAAGCCAT
>JAKSBO010000083.1 GCA_022361095.1 Desulfobacterales bacterium
CAAGAACCGGCCAGAATGGATGATTCTGACTACCATTCCTGTTCTTCCTCCGGATCTCAGGCCTCTTGTCCCTCTTGACGGGGGACGGTTTGCCGCTTCCGATCTTAACGATCTTTACAGGAGGGTGATTAACAGGAATAACAGGCTGAGAAAGCTCCTTGAACTCGGCGCTCCTGACATAATAGTTAGAAATGAAAAGAGGATGTTGCAGGAGTCTGTTGACGCGCTTTTGGAAAATGGAAGAAGGGGAAGACCCGTTCTGGGCCACAACCACAGGCCTCTTAAGAGTCTGAGCGACATAATCAAAGGCAAGCAAGGCAGATTCAGGCAGAACCTTCTTGGAAAAAGAGTCGATTACTCGGGCCGATCGGTTATTACCGTGGGCCCGGACCTGCGTCTCCACCAGTGCGGAATTCCCAAACAGATGGCGCTTGAGCTTTTCAGGCCCTTTATCTACCAGAAGCTCGAGAGGTGGGGCGAAGCGGCAACGATAAAGATAGCGAAAAAACTGCTTGATAGTGAAGCCCCGGTGGTCTGGGATGCTCTAGACGAAGTTATCAAGGAGCACCCGGTGCTTCTTAACAGAGCCCCGACCCTCCATCGTCTTAGCATACAGGCTTTCGAGCCGGTGCTTATTGAAGACAAGGCCATACAGCTTCATCCCCTTGTGTGCCCGGCTTACAACGCTGACTTTGACGGTGACCAGATGGCGGTCCACGTGCCCCTGTCTCTGGAATCCCAGCTCGAAGCCAGGGTTATGATGTTGTCCACAAACAATATTTTGTCTCCGGCAAATGGCCAGCCCATTATTGTTCCTACCCAGGACATTGTACTGGGTATCTACTATATGACCCGGGCCATGTCAGGCCGGCAAGGGGAGGGCGCCACCTTTTCGAGTATAGACGAGGTGCGTTTTGCCTTTGATGCAGGTGAACTCAATATTCACGCAAAAATTAAGGTTCGCATTGATGACGTGGTTTATGAAACCACGACCGGGCGGATTCTTTTGTGGGAAACAATTCCTGGCGATGTGCTGTTGCGTATGAGCCGTATCCGGACCGAAAGCTTTGAAGATGCTGAGGCCGCGCTCGGTGAGCTAAAAGCGGGAGCGGACTTTGATGCAGTCCTTGATAAATACGGGGACGAGGAAATTAAAAAGACCCGGGGAACAACCGGGGTTCTGACGCGCAAGGAGTTCAAAAACATTTTCCAGGTTTCCGACGTGGTGGTTGAACAGCTTTACGGGCTTAAAAAAGGTCAGTTTACCGATGTCAGGATGGTCGGCGAGAAGTATACCATTTTTAAAGTGGATGAAAGAAGCTCGACGCTGCCCTTTAGTCTGGTGAATAAGCTGATGGATAAGAAATCCATTGTAAAGCTCATTGACTATGCGTATAGAAATATCGGTTTAAAGGAGACCGTTATTCTTTCCGACCGCCTTAAGGATATTGGATATAAAAATTCTACCCTTGGCGGCCTGTCCATCTGCATTGATGATATGATTATTCCGGCACATAAATGGGATCTCATCGGCAAAGCGGAAAAAAATATTGAAGATATCAAAAACCAGTATTCAGAAGGCCTGATCACCCAGGGCGAAAAATACAATAAGGTCGTTGATATCTGGGCCCAGGCCACGGACGATATTGCCAACGCCATGATGGAAGTGATGAAGAATCCGCCTAAAAAAGAAGGGACGGATGGTTCAGAGGAACTTAACGCCGTTTATGTTATGGCGGATTCCGGTGCCCGTGGTTCCAAAGATCAGATGCGTCAGCTTGCAGGTATGCGCGGATTGATGGCCAAACCTTCCGGCGAGATCATTGAGAATCCCATTACGGCATGTTTCCGTGAAGGTCTATCCGTGCTTCAGTACTTTATCTCCACCCATGGTGCGCGAAAAGGTTTGGCTGATACCGCCCTGAAGACCGCCAACTCCGGTTACCTGACCCGCCGCCTGGCCGATGTCGGCCAGGACTGTACCATTGTGGAGCCTGATTGTGGCACGATCAACGGTATTGAAGTTGAAGCCCTGTATGAAGGCGGGGAGATTATTCAAACCTTGGGCGAAAGAATTCTTGGGCGTGTTACCCAGGAAGATATCCGTGATCCCTATTCCGATGAATTTATTGTGGCATCAGATACAGAGCTTAATGAAGCCCATGTGGCCAAAATTGAAGCTGCGGGTGTTCAGCGGGTAAAAATCAGATCCGTTTTGACGTGTAATTCAAAGCATGGGGTTTGTTCAAGGTGTTATGGCCGTGACCTTGCCCATGGTGTCACCGTGGAAATCGGTCAGGCCATCGGCATTGTGGCGGCTCAGTCCATTGGTGAGCCGGGAACCCAGTTGACCATGCGTACCTTTCATATTGGCGGTACGGCCTCAAGAAAGGTTGAGGTTGCTGAAATTAAAGCACGTGTCGGCGGGATTTTAAAGTTTAACGAAGATATTCAGACTGTAACCTCAGCCCAGGGCGATGTCATTGTTATGAATCGTAAAGGCGGCGGGGTGACCATCGTCGGTGAGGAAGGCCGTGAACGCGCCAAAGAGAATGTTATTTATGGTGCGACCCTACATGCCAAAGACGGTCAGGAGATTAAGCCCGGTGATATTATCGCTTCCTGGGATCCTTTTACCACACCGATCATCACAGAAGTCTCCGGCCGGATACGGTTTGCTGACATTATCGTGGGAAATACGGTTCAAGAGCAGATTGACCCGGTGACCGGCAAGGTGTCAAGGACGATCATAGAAAGCAAGGATGTTGAAGTTCGGCCTAGAATTACCGTCAAAGATAAAGAGGGTAAAGCGGTCAAGTTGCCTAACTCCAAAACACCTGCCAGGTATTATCTGCCCGTAAACGCTATCCTTACGGTTGAAGAAGATGACAACATTATGGCCGGAGATGTTATTGCCAAACTGCCGCGTGCCACCACCAAGACCAAAGATATTACCGGTGGTCTGCCGAGAGTTGCCGAGCTTTTTGAGGTTAGAAAACCAAAGGATCCTGCAGTGCTGACTGAGATTGACGGGTATGTCACGGTGTCAAAGGGAACCAAAGGCCGCCAAAAGGTTACGGTTAAGCCCGGCGACGTCGGAGAAGCCAAAGAGTATGCCATTCCCAAAGGTCAGCACGTATCCGTATATGACGGCGATTATGTCAAATCGGGTGATCCGTTGATCGCAGGATCTGCCAATCCCCAGGATATAATGAATATCAAGGGTGAAGTTGCTCTGGCAAAATATCTGGTTGATGAAGTGCAAGAGGTCTACAGGCTTCAGGGTGTACGTATTAACGATAAGCACATTGAAGTCGTTATCCGCCAGATGATGCGCCGGGTTAAAGTCATCTCCACCGGGGATACCAACTTTATTCCCGATGAGCAGGTTGATCGTATTCTTTTCGAGGAGACCAACCGCAAAGTTGCCATGGAAGGCGGTGAACCGGCCAAGGGCGAGCCTTTGATCCTTGGCATTACCAAGGCCTCCTTGTCCACAGACAGCTTTTTATCTGCGGCCTCTTTCCAGGAGACGACCAAGGTGTTGACCCTTGCAGCCATAGAAGGTAAATATGACAGCCTTAAGGGATTAAAGGAAAATGTTGTCATGGGCAGGCTCATCCCTGCCGGTACCGGATTTCCAGGGTATCGTAATCTGGAGGTCGGGCATGGTGAATTTGCTGAGGTATAGAAAAAATAAAATATTGTTGACATTTCAGGAAAGTATAAGTAAAATTAAATATTTTGTCGTGTATGGCGACTTATTAAGTTTTATGAAGGAGCGTGTGGAGTTATGCCGACCATAAATCAATTGGTTAGAAAAGGTAGAAAGAAGGCTGAAAAAAAGGTTAGTACGCCGGCATTGAAAGGCGGGCCTCAGAAACGCGGGGTTTGCACCAGGGTGTATACTTCTACGCCTAAAAAACCGAACTCGGCCTTGAGAAAGGTTGCAAGGGTTCGTTTGACAACCGGCATGGAGGTTGCAGCTTATATCCCGGGTATGGGGCATAATCTCCAGGAGCACTCTGTTGTTCTTGTCAGGGGCGGCAGGGTGAAGGACCTTCCGGGTGTTCGCTATCATATCGTCAGGGGTGCTCTTGATACGCTGGGTGTGGATGATCGTCGCCAGGGGCGTTCAAAATATGGTGCAAAACGTCCCAAATAGTCACGGCGGGTGTTTAAGCATTCATATTAATAAAATATAAATTTGGTGGACTTTTTAAGATGGCAGAAAAATTAGTGTTTAAAGAGAGTTTCATGCAGGATGCCACGCATGAGGAGAAGCTTGCAGCCAAGTTTGTCAATTGTGTCATGAAAGACGGCAAAAAGAATGCTGCCCGGAAAGTTGTGGCTAATGCGTTGACGATTGCTGAAGATAAAATTGGTGAACCTGCTCTGGCGGTGTTTAAAAAAGCGATTGATAATATCAGGCCTTCTGTTGAAGTGAAGTCAAGAAGGATCGGCGGGTCTACCTATCAGGTGCCCACTGATATAAAACCCGGTCGCCAGACAGCTCTGGCTTTCAGGTGGCTTATCAACTTCAGCAGGGGTCGTTCTGAAAAAGGCTTTGCAAATAAGCTTGCTGCTGAGTTGATGGATGCTTATAACGAGCGTGGCGGGGCAATCAAGAAAAGAGAAGATACGCATAGAATGGCAGAGGCCAATAAGGCATTCGCGCATTTTAGGTGGTAGAGATTTAAAAATATCTTTGTAAACATTCCACAGGAGGAATACAGAAGATGGCTAAGGAGAAATTTGAGCGGAACAAACCGCATGTAAAC
>JAKSBO010000729.1 GCA_022361095.1 Desulfobacterales bacterium
CCGCCAGGGTGATCCGGCCGGAAAAGAGTCCCGAATGAACATAGCCGTCCAACGCTTTTTCACTGCCAAAGATCTGCAATGCCCTTTCACGGTGGGGCAGAAGCGGCGTGCTCTTTTGGCGGTTTAGAAGATAGCGGTTCACGGCCCGGGCCCGGGTCAACTGTTTTTCCGTGGTCAGGGTATGGGCAAATGCCGCCATTCGGGTGGGCTCCCAGGGACTTTGCTCCCTGATCCGGGCAAGGGTTTTCTTTTTCTTACGTGTAACACGATCTTCATCGGCCCGGACCAGGGTAACATACCGGGGCAGAATCCCGAATTTTTGCCAGCCCGTTCCCTTGCCGGCCGGCAACCGGATTTTGCCTTTGGCGTCAAGCTCTTCCAGGGCACGAAGTAACCGTTCTTCTTTAGAGATATCCATGGTGCCCACAATGACAGAGGTAATTTCCTCAATGGGAATTCTGCGGCGGATCACCCGGGCGAACAAGCCTTCCAGGGCTGTCACCATCCCTTCAAAATTTATCTCATTACCGGAGAACACCATTACATTTTCTGATACCGTCCGATCTCATCAAGAAAATTGGGCGTAAAGATTCCGGAATCCATTTTTTCTTCAATTTCATCAAGCCGCCAGAACCGCCCCTCTTCAATCTCATCGACATTTATTTTGATCGCCCCGTCCCACAGGCAATGGTAACTGGATACATATTCCGATTCATAATCATTGCGTAACCGGTATTTATACAGGTATTTCAGGTGTGCGCCGGTGATGCCGAGCTCCTCTTCCAGTTCCCGAACCGCCGCATCCCGGTATGATTCTCCCTTGTCCACATGACCGCCCACCGATGTATCCCACTTCCCGGGCTGGACATCCTTATTTATATCTCTTTTTTGCAGGTACAATTCATTTTGGCTGTTAAACACCAGAATATGGACCACCCTGTGAATTAAACCCGGATTGCCATGGACCTGATCACGGCTTGCCTGGCCGATAATCTGATCATCTTCATCAACGATATCAAAAATTTCTTTGGTCATAGATGTTCCTTAAATATAAACAGACGGAAGGTCCCGCTTTCACGGGAGGCGCAAACAGGCTTACCGGATATGATTTATGAAATGTTGGGGTTTAAGGTCCACCGGATAAACCAGCCCGATTCATCCCGGTCAAGGCAGACAATTCCTGAGTTCTGAAATTTGAGCACCTTGGGTGCCTCCCGGCCGGTGGTGAGGTAGGAGACCAGTTTTTCCATATACGGCAGATGTCCCACTATCATATGGCTGGCATCCGGATCAAGCCGGCCGCCAAGAACCTTTACATCATCCATGGGGGAGATATCCGCCATCTGCGCAATGCCGGAACCGGGACAAAGGTGTTCAGCCATGATCCGGGCGGTCTGTTCCGCGCGTTTTTTTCCGGAATGAAAAATTTTAGAGATTTTAACGCTGTAACCGGCGGCCACTTCAGCTATTTTTATGGTCTCCTCGCGCCCCTTTTCAGACAATCCTTTTTCAGGGTCTTGGGTTTTTGGCAGGCTTAGCCC
>JAKSBO010000375.1 GCA_022361095.1 Desulfobacterales bacterium
GCTGGCCCTGCCGCTGTTCACCTTTGCCGGGTATATCCTTGGGGAGAGCAACACCTCCCGGCGCCTTGTGACGCTGACCCGGGCCTTTCTGGGCTGGATGCCCGGCGGGCTTGCCATTGTCTCTTTTGTGGTATGCGCCTTGTTCACGGCATTTACCGGGGCGTCCGGGGTGACCATTGTGGCCATGGGGGCATTGTTGTACCCGGCCCTGACCCAGGCCGGATATACGGACCGCTTCAGCCTGGGCCTGGTGACGACCTCGGGCAGCCTTGGACTGCTGCTGCCGCCGTCTTTACCCCTGATCCTCTACGGTATCATTGCCCAGCAGATGAGCAACGGCGAGCAGGTCTCCATTGAAGACCTTTTTCTAGCCGGTCTGTTTCCGGCCCTTTTGATGATTGTGATGCTGTCGATATGGAGCGTCTGGGCCAACCGGGGAAATCAGGTGCCGTTGACCCGGTTTTCAGTTAAAAACTGCCTTTTAGCCCTTAAAGCCGCCGGCTGGGAGTTACCCCTGCCCCTGTTTGTATTTTTCGGCATCTATTCGGGATATTTTGCCGTGTCCGAGGCTGCCGCGGTAACGGCAATGTACGTACTGGTGGTGGAAGTCTTGATCTACCGGGAAATCCCGTTAAAGAAACTGCCCGGCATCATCCGGGAGTCCATGATCATGGTGGGGGGGATACTGCTCATTTTAGGGGTATCGTTGGCCCTGACCAACTATCTCATCGATACCGAAGCCCCCATGAAGTTATTTAAATTCTGCGAAACCTATGTAGCCGGAAAACTGGTATTTCTCATCCTGCTCAATATTTTCCTGCTGATTCTGGGCGCCATGCTGGATATTTTTTCGGCCATCATCATCATGGTGCCGCTTATGCTGCCCGTGGCCCTGGAATACGGTATCCATCCGGTCCATTTGGGGATTATCTTTCTGGCAAACATGCAGATCGGGTATTTCACCCCCCCCGTGGGCATGAACCTGTTCATTGCCGGCTACCGCTTCAACAAGCCCATTGATGAAATTTACCGGGCCACAATCCCGTTCATGCTCGTGCTGCTGCTGTCGGTACTCATCATCACCTACTGGCCCCAGTTAAGCCTGTTCCTGATTTCATAAAATTGGGAAGCGACAGGCCGCACACAACCTGCCCACTCCTGCACAAACTGCGCATCTTTGGCCTCGTTAAAGGATGGAGATTGCCTGTTACTCGATAATCCAGTTTTTAGTGAATTTGTTCAAATTCAAGGCGGAAACAATTTTTAACC
>JAKSBO010000387.1 GCA_022361095.1 Desulfobacterales bacterium
AAAAATTCAATAACAGCCATGGGCCGTTGACAAGAGAGGATAAGAGCGTCTGTGCAAGTGGCTCCGATCTTTTAAATTTCATTGCGGGCTTAAAGCCGGACCGGCGGCAGACCAGGCCGGACTCAGGCTGTTATACGGTTCCCGGCCAAAAAAAACAGACTGAACTTCGGCCCATTATTTTGACATCAAACACCTTTTGGGCAGGCCGGTATCCGGCAGCACCGGCACACACCATCAAGGGTAGCAGATGCTCTTCCCTTGGGTGGCAATGCCTTGCTGCCGGGGCGTGTTCCCAGTTAAGCAGCTTTTCCCTGCGCTGTTCCGGGGAAGTACGCCCATCGGCGCAGATTTTTTTAAGCCAATCCTGAAAAGACCTGTTTTGGGGATCAGGCGCAGCAGGGGTATCCGGGCCTGCCTGCAGGTCAAATCCCCGCATATTGTGAAAAGAGAATCCGGAACCCAAAAGCCATATATTCTCTTTGAGCAATGGCCCCAGCGCCTGTCCCATTAACAGGTGTTCTTGGGCATCCAGGCTTTTGGACAGGGAAATCTGGATACAGGGGACATCCGCTTCGGGCAGCATCAGGCTCAAGGGGATGTACACCCCGTGATCAAATCCCCGTTTGGCATCAGCCTCAGCCCTGATGCCGGACTTTTCCAGCAGCGCAACGGCTTTAACGGCCAGCTCAGGGTGGCCGGCAGCCGGATAGGCAATCTCATAGGCCTGGCCGGGAAACCCGTAATAATCGTAAACCGTTTCAGGGGCAGGGTGACGGGTTACCCGGAGCGGATCACTCTCCCAATGGGCGGAAACCACCACCACAGCCTCAGGTTTAGGCAGCATTGCGGCAAGTTCTTTTAAAAATGCATTCATGGCATCATGACCGGCATGCCCCAGAAGGGGCAGAGGGCCGCCGCCATGGGGGATATAAATAATGGCGCCGTCATCCTTGAATGTCGTCATCCGGACTCCTTTCGGAAATGGTATATCGAACCTGTACTTTTTTATGCTTGTCATCCGGCCGCAGGGTGGCAGGACTCATAACCAGTGCCACATTAACAAGGCCTGACGTTGTCAATTCTTCAAGGGGAATTTTCTCGGTAAACACCGTTGTTAAGCTGTCCAGGCTAAGCTCTCCACCTATTATATTAACCGTTTCCGGAACAACCTGGATACGGGTCATGGTCAGGCCGTCCGGCAATTTCCCTGAAAAATCCGCCTGTACCGGCACCTGTTTTTCCGCCATGGTGTCCAGGGTCAACTCCACCTGATCCGGTTCAATGTTTTTCAGACGGATACCCGGCGGCAACTGGACATTTTTCCGGGTAATGGCCAGTTGATTTTTTCCCACGGACGTACCGTCAAGGGAGATCTTGATGCTCATCTGATCCGGGCTTAAGGCATTGATCAAAGGCCGAGCCCCGCTGATCAAAAGCCTGGACCTGGAAGCCGAGGCATAAATAATATTCATTTTTTTCTCAGGCTTTATGAACTCAATGGGGACATCATAGTTGGCTAACGTTTCCATGCCCCTTGAAAAGCTCAGCCACAGGCCTGCGGTGCATAAAAGACAGACCATGGCCGCCACAATCAGCTCCCGGGTCTGCCGGCGCATTTTCCTTACCGGCTCAGGCCCGCCGGTATATTGTTTAATTAACGTCTCAACCTCACCAGGGTTCCTGACCTCATGAATCCGGTTGTCTTTTACAAGGGAGATTCTTCCCCGCTCCTCGGATACGACAATCACCAGGGCATCGCTTTGCTCCGTAAGCCCTAAGGCCGCCCTGTGCCGGGTACCGTATTTCGAGGCCAGATGCCGATTCTGGGACAACGGCAGAATTGTTCCGGCCCGGGTAATTTTTCCCCGCTGGATGACGGCTGCGCCGTCATGGAGCGGCGCACCGGGCCAGAAAATATTCACCAGCATTTCCCTGGACAGCGACGCATTAATATCCGCCCCGGAGGAGACAATGCTGTCCACCCCGGTTTTAAGAGGCATCACGATCAATGCGCCGATTTTTGCGGCCGCCAGTTTCACCACGGCATCACTGATGATGTGCACCGGCGTATTGACCTGGGTTCGCGGAATCTCCCATAGGAAAAATCCGAGACTGCGTGTTCTGACCACCCCTGATATTTCATTTCTGAACACAATGATAATAATAAAGGTCGCCACAGTGATCACGCCCTGCATGACCCAGTTGGTAATGACCAGGCCCATGGCGTTGGCAGTGCGGCCGATGATCCACATGGCCACCACCGCCAAAAGAACACGCAGCACATTGGTGCCCCGGAACAATACATATAAACGAAAAAGAATATATGCATTGAAAACAATATCCAGCAAATCCTGCCAGCGCCAGCCGGAAAACATTAAAGAGAATTGTTCCATGGACATCAATCAGACATACTGAAGCGTAAGGTTTTTAAAATAGTATTGTCCTCATCCCTGATCTCCACCCGCCAGGGCCCCTTATCCGCATCGCGCATCTGGACCCTTGAAAAAGAGGACCATTTAGGCACGGAAAGGACAAGGCGCATGGAAAAAATAAGCTTATCTTTTTTATACCAGTTATGAAAAATAGCCGTTTTTTCATACACCGGATCAAATTCGGAAAAGCAAAATACTTCACCCAGGGAAACGCTGAAAACAACTGCCGGATTCACCGGCCTGAAACTGGAGATGTGTTCGCACACAACCGCGTTGGCCAAAACCATGCGGGGCTGGTCAGCCAGGCAAACACTGGCCGGTATAAACAAAACGCCGGCCAGTTGGCATACAATGAGAAGCCGGAAAAACAAAAAAGAAAATTTACTTATATTAAAATCGGGCATGTCAGGTTCTTCTGCGCTCATAGATGGTACATTTTCATATCGTGTAAAAAACAGATAAAACTATATACCGGGTCCCAAGAAAAAAAAAGTCCGGATTGCGAGGTATATCATTCAACAAACGTTAAAGGGATCATTGATTTGGGCATCGGGCGGCAGCATCCGGCCCGGATAATTTTTTATTTTGTTCGCTGTTTTAAATTTGCAACTCATTGCTTGACTAAAAAACGATCTGGTGTAATTATCCTAGTACTAACACTTTGCTAACACTCCCCACGTTGAACAACCGACCCAACGTTGCGTATAAAGGTGAAGAGGGAGGCAATCTGAAAAAACAACTGATCCATAAAGGGAGCTGGGCCAACGCAGATGTTTTCCTGTGTTCACAGGGCCAAAATCAATGGGTGGAAAAAGGGTTTGACGGTAAAAACCTTCTGGTGCGCTGGACCATCGGTATTCTTCTCACACACCGCGAACTCTTTATTTCCAAACGCCTGCAAGGTATTGCCGGAATTCCCCAAGGATATACCCGAAAATCCCTTTGCACGCTGACCTACGATTATATGGACGGCATGGTGCTAGGCGCCGGGGATCTGGATCATGCTGTATCCGTTGACTACTTTACGGCCTGCGAAAAACTGCTGCATGCCATACACGGCAAAGGGGTTGTGCACCTTGATCTGCGCCGGGGCAGCAACTGGATTATTCAGCCGGACGGCACCCCCGGGATCATTGATTTTCAATCCTCGTTGCTTGTCAATTTGCTTCCGGGACCGCTGAAAAATTTTTTATTCTCAATCGACTACTCCGGTCTGTACAAAATGTGGAACCGAAAATGCGTTGAGGAGCTGGACCCGGATCGTAAAAAAATTTTCCATAGAATCAACAGGCTTCGCCGCTTTTGGATATTCAGCGTTGCTCACATTTGATTTCAAGACAGGTATCATGAATCTCAATGACATCGCCGGAAAAAATTTTTTTCCTTTTTCTTGTTTCAACCCGGCCGTTCACCCGGACCAGTCCGTCGGCAATCATATATTTGGCTTCGCCGTCGCTGGCAGCAATATTTTCAAACTTGAGCACCTTGTATAATTCCACAGGTTCATGGGTAATATAAACAATTCTATTCTCAGTCATAGGTTACCCCTTTTCCTTGTGACGCACGGATGGTATTGGCCTGCAACCGCCCCTGGATATAAAGGGACAACGCCGCAACAGCCCCATCACAAACCTTGAAAACAGGAATACCCCCGGCAATCAACGCGTCCCGCAAAGGATCGTAAAGCCTGCCCCCGTCCACCACTGCCACAATGGGGGTGGCACAGGTATTATTCAAATGTATCAGCCGGTGGAGCACAGCATCTTTCCGGTGCATGGAAAACCGGTCTTCGGGGTCAGTGTCCAGGGTCTGCATGGCCGGAGACATGGGATCCACACTGATAATCACGGCATCCACCCCAGGGTCCCGGCAAAGGATTGCGGCGATCTCGCCATGGACCTGGTCATCGGCCGCCGGGTTGATGTCCATGGGATTGGATATTGTCACCAGATGATCCAGCCCTTTGGCCGCCAGCACCGAACGCACACCGGTCAGGGTATTCTCCCTGAACCGGGCAAATTCCATGGTAAAATCATCGCTTTGGATGGAATCAGCCATGCCCACGGCCTCAAACCCGGCACCGCTGACGGCAGCCAGGCGGTTGCCATGAATGGCTTTCGTATTCAATGTCTCGGCCAGCAGCATAAGCTCCTGAAATTCACTGAAGGTTCTGGCAACAACGGCACCGGCCTGGGAAACACAGCTTTCACAAACCATATAGTCCCCGGCAAGGGAGGCGGTATGGCCGGCAGTGGCAGCCTTGCCCTCCGGGGTCCGGCCCGCCTTGTAAAACACCACTTCCTTTCCCGCCAGAACTGCATCCCTTACGGCCCGGCAAAATGCAAGCCCGTCCAGGTCATTAAAGCCCTCGGCATAGACGGCAATCACATCCACCTGGTCACTCTCCCTGAAATATGTCACCATGTCTCCCAGGGTCAAATCGGTCTGATTACCCATGGAGATCATATACGCCGGTGCCAACTGGGGGCATTGGTGGCTTCGGTGCAGCATAAAGGCGCCGCTCTGACTGATCAGGGCCGCCCGGCAGAATGTCCCGGGGCAGGCTCTCTCCTTGGGCAGTTTTTCTTCAGGAATAAACCAGGTATCAAAACTGCCGGGCAAAGAGATCACCCCCATGCAATTGGCGCCTAAAAAGACCGGGCCGCCATCGGTGTCCGGGCGGGTTCGGGCTGCCCCTATGGCGTCAACAACCTGTTGGGCCTTATCCCGGCTGCCATGGGTCTCTCCCAGGCCGCCGGAAATAAGCATAACGGCATGGGCAAGATCCTTTTCTATAATCTCTTCTACCAGGCCGGGCACCTGATCGGCCCCCACAGCCACAATAAAAAGGTCAAGTTTCCCTTTGCCGCTGTTGCCCAAGGCAGCCGGGTCAGGCAGGCAGTCAATGCCCAGGAACTGCGCCATGCCTTTTTTAAAAATAATTATATTTGCCGGATCAAACCCCTGGGCCAGGACATTGTCCAGAATAATCCTGCCAAAATTTTTCCGGGAGGAGGAGACACCGATGATGCCTATACGTTCGGGATGAAGCAAATTGTCAATTTTTCCCACCGGGCGCCGGAGCGGTGTGCTTTTCCGCTTTGAAAACCGGCACATCCCGTCCAGAGGCACCATGAGAAAATCAGTAAAGGCAAAGGGGTTTATCTCAAGTTCGTCTATAATGAAAGCGGATTTGGGATTTTCCAGGCAATATGTGTTGCCCATACGGATAAAAGACTCAAAACACTCCACCAATTGTTCATCCGTCACAATACGGCGCTGCCCCCGGGTTAAGCCGGCAAGTTTTCTGTAGGAGATGGTTTTGCGGTACAACCGGAAAAATTGCTCGCCGGAGCACATGGCCGTGGAGGCTGCCACAATGGCCTGGCCTTTCCTGAACCGCCTAGCGTATAACTCCGTGTCCGTACCGCCCAATCCGGCAGATAATATGGTGCCGAATTCCCTGGTGTGGCGCAGCCCGACAATGAGTTCATTGCCAAAGGCGGCAGAATCCGGCGGCATATACTGCACCTGGAGCACGCCTTTAATATCCCGGGAAACTGCAGATGCAAGATCTTCACCGGTCAGACCCCGGTAGTGCGCAGGCAGACCGTTCCGGGAAGCAGGTAAACCGGCGGCATAGTTTTCAGGCACTTCGTAAAGCATCCGCCGCACGGCAGAACGTATTTTATTGGGCGTCTTGTCCACCACCCGGACACCGCCCACTTCTGTTTTATGCACAATATAAGGAGAAACGATTTTTAATACGCTTTTCCGGCCCGGCATATCCACAAGGGTGTCATCGGCAACCCGCTCCCCTTGCTTAATCAGCCGGACCCGGGGAAGCGTCTCTGCCCCGGATTTCGCCAGAAGTTCGTATACTTCGGATTCAAAAAGAAAATCCCGGCCCTGGCCCCAGGCGTTAAATAAAATTTGCTCAATTGAATGAAAATCAATATCCAACTGCATATTTAATCTCTGTCTCGTTTTTTGTGTTACGCACACGTCAATAGGTGTTTGTAAATATCGTTGTATTCATTTTCAGGGACAATAACAACCCGCGGACAAAATTTGTAACCACGAAATGGTACGTGTCCCGGAGCATTTCTACTTGTCATACGATAGGAAATGAGCAGTTGCTTTTTCCAACTTAACGTAATAAGGTTACTTTTTGTAATTAAGCTCGGAAAACGAAATGCATTCAAATAGATATTTGATTGGATTAAAATATATTTTAACCATCTTATTCGTATCTATTTCTGCGGCTTGTGCGGCAACCTGTCTGGCCGGCACGCTCCCCAAACAGGTTGTCGTGGCTGTGGGTACGGACAGCACCCCCTATTATTTCCTGGATCAGGAAAATCACCCGGCCGGTTTGGTGGTGGATATCTGGAAGCTCTGGGCCGAAAAAACCGGCATAGAAGTCGTGTTCAAGCCTGTCCCCTTTTACCAAACCCTTATATCCGTACAAAATGGAGATGCAGATATCCACGCAGGGTGTTTTTTCAGCAAAAAAAGAAGTAAAACCCTGGATTTTATAACGCCGGTGGTTAGGGTCCGAACCCATTTTTTTGTGAAAAAGAATATTCTAGGCGTAAATCGCCTGAAGGATCTGCGCGGCTTTCGCATCGGCATGATTAAGGGAGATGTCGCCATTGATTACCTGGAACAAAAACTGCCCAACGCCACACTGGCGGTCTATCCGGATAACCTGGCCCTGTTCAAAGCCGTTAAGTCCGGTGATATTCTTGCATTTGTCAAAGACACCAATATCGCTTTGGCCATGCTCAAACAAAAAGGGATAATGAATCAGTTCCGGTATTTTGACCAGGAGCCGCTTTACGAGGCGGATTGGCTTTGCGCCGTGCAACGCGGAAATAAACGTTTGGCTGAAATCGTACGAAAAGGGATGCAAAAGATTCCCCAGGCCGACAAAGCCGCTGTTTTTCGTAAATGGACACGCAGATCCCAGGATCTTGCGACCGATGCATTGACCATTGCCTGCAGCAATGAGTACCCGCCCATGTCCATGATTAATGCCTCAGGCCATCCGTCCGGTATGCTGGTGGATGTATGGCGGCTGTGGGCAGCCAAAACCGGCCGGAAAATAAATTTTAAATTTTTCAGTCCGGGTGAGGCCTTAAAAGCAATTGAGGATGGAAGGGCAGATATCCATTCAGGCTTAAGCATATCAAAAAAACGAAAAACAACCATTGTATTCTCCCAACCCTTTTACCGGATGGAAAGCGGTTTTTTTTATAAACTTGGACCGGGTGCCCCCAAAACCCTGGCCGATTTAAAGGGGAGAATTGTCGGAACAGATGCCGGCCGCATGCCGTTAGACCATCTACAGCCTCAAAGCCGAGTCTTCCAGGTGCGGCACGCGGATCACGATCTGCTCCAGGAGGCATCCCAGGGTGCCTTTGACGTCTTTTTCGCAGAAAATCCCTATGTCTCAACCCAGCTTGAACGCCGGGGAGAACAAGGAAGCTACGGCCTTCTGCCCCAGGGGAAAATGACCCAGCCCATTTATGCGGGTGTGGCAAAAAAAAACCCAGCACTTTTAAAGATTGTG
The DNA here is from genome assembly GCA_022361095.1 of Desulfobacterales bacterium. Lineage (GTDB taxonomy): Bacteria > Desulfobacterota > Desulfobacteria > Desulfobacterales > Desulfobacteraceae > Desulfobacter. The sequence goes on from JAKSBO010000387.1 coordinate 8,008, forward strand.
AACAAAGGCCTTGCCGACATGTCCGATGTTGAACTGGCCGACATTGAAGCGCGCTGGATCAAAGACCCATCTCTCAGGCAGTTTGGGAACAACGCCATGGCCAATATACTCACCCCGGAAGAAAAAGCCTGGCTGAAATCCCATCAGGTGGTTCCGATTTTAGGGGAAGCCGGCTGGCCCCCCATCAGTTTTGCAGATCCAACGGGCCGGTATAAAGGGGTGGCGGCGGACTATATCAATCTGATCGGACGCCGGCTGGGTATTCGGTTTGAAGTCATCACCGACTACACCTGGGAGCAGATGACAGCCATGGTAAAAACGGGAAAGGCAAACGGAATTACCTGTATAGCCAGGGAAAAGGCCCGGGAAAATTGGATCTCATTCACTTCGCCTTATTTTATGAGCCCCTATGTCATTGTGACTAAAAAACAGATGGCGGACATTTCCGGAATAGAAAACCTGGCCGGTAAAACCCTGGCCGTTGAAGAAGGGGCCCTTTTGCATTCCAGGTTGAAGATACAATATCCGGACGTCATACTTAACCCGGTTGAGCATACACTCAAGGCCCTTGAGAATGTGGCCGACGGGTCAAGTGACGCCTATGCCGGAAACCTTATGGTGATCAAATACCTATTGAATAAAAAGCGTATTGATACACTCAAAATTGCAGCGCCTGCCCCTTGGCCGGAATCCAGACTTTGCCTTGGCATTCGCAAGGACTGGCCCCTTTTGATTTCATCGGTTAACAAAGCCATTGAAAATATATCCCAGGAATCTCACCCGCTGATCAACCTGCACTGGATGGAGGAGCTTGAGGATGCGGAACAGGAAACCATGCGCCTGCTCACACACGATGAGAAGGAATGGCTCAGGTCCCATCCGGCCGTGAGATTGGGCATTGACCCTGCCTGGCCGCCGTTTGAATTCTATTCCCGGGAGCACGGTTATTCAGGCGTGGCCGCCGAATATATCAACAAAATAAAAAACCGGCTCAATATCTCCCTGGAACCCCAGATCGGCCTGACCTGGCAACAAGTCATGGAAAGGGGACGGCAAAAAGAGATCGACCTGTTTCCCTGTATTGCCCCCAGCCCCAAGCGGTCACAATTTCTTAATTTCACCAATCCATACCTCTCTTTCCCCATGGTCATTGCCGCTGAAACGAATTTCCCGTTTATCAGCGGGCTTGAAGACCTGAAAGGTAAAACGGTTGCAGTGGCACAAGGCTATATATCCCATGAAATTCTCCAAAAAGATTTTCCAACGCTTACACTGTTACCCGTTGAATCGGTGGCCGAGGGCCTCAAACGGATCAGCCAGAACAGGGCCGATGTATTTGTGGGAAACCTTGCCTCCATTACCTACAGCTCCAAACAAACCGGATTGACCAATATCAAAATTTCCGCTGTGACGCCCTACAAATTTGATCTCTCCATGGGGGTGCGAAAGGATTGGCCTCAACTGGTCTCCATTCTCGACAAACTTTTAACGAACATGCCTCAATCCGAAAAAAACAGAATCCGGGATGACTGGGTCCGCATGCAGTTTGAGCATCAAACCAACTGGACCCTTCTGTGGAAATGGATTTTAGGGATGACACTTGTCTCGGGCACCATCCTGGGTATTATTCTTTTTTCCAACAATAAACTTAAAAAGGCCGAAGCCTCCTTGAGAGAGAGTCACAAAGATTTGGCCCTGGCCGTAGCCGTGGCCAAGGAGGAAAAACAAAAGGCCTTGGCGGCAGACCAGGCAAAAAGTCAATTTCTGGCCAATATGAGCCATGAAATCCGGACCCCCATGAATGCGATCATCGGTATGACCCATCTGATCAGGCAGACCGAGCTGGACATAAAACAAACGGATTACGTAAGCAAGATCGATACGTCTGCCAAATCCCTGCTGAACCTGATCAACGATATTCTGGATTTTTCAAAAATTGAAGCCGGCAAGATGGACATGGAAATTGTGCCGTTCAGCCTGGATGAAACCATGGAAAAACTTGCCGGCCTGATTACGGTCAAGGCCGCTGCCAAAAAAGAGCTTGAAGTGCGGTTCAAGGTGGACCCCCAAATCCCCAATTCCCTGAAAGGCGATCCGTTAAGGCTGAACCAGGTTCTGGTCAACCTTGGCAACAATGCAGTGAAATTTACGGATAAAGGCCACATCTCCGTATCGGTGGATCTGCTTGAGAGGCAAGAGGATCGGGGAATCTTAAGATTCTGCGTTGCGGACAGCGGCATCGGCATGACACCTGAACAGCAGAAAAAACTGTTCAAAGTATTCAGCCAGGGAGATTCCTCCACCACCCGGAAGTACGGTGGCACAGGATTGGGGCTTGTCATTTCAAAACGGATTGTCGAAATGATGGGCGGAGATATCTTTCTTGAAAGTACAGCCGGGAAAGGCAGCACCTTCTCTTTTACCCTGCCCATTGCATTCGGCCCCAAAGAGGCACCCAAGCAAAAGCGTGAAGAACACACGCTTTCCAGAGCCGTTCTGGGGGCCAAAATTCTTCTGGCAGAGGACCACGAAATCAACCAGCAGGTTGCAAAGGAAATCCTGGAAAGCGCCGGTTTTTTTGTCCGGATGGCCAATAACGGAGAAGAGGCCCTTTCCATGGCCTTGTCCCAGGAATTTGACCTGGTTCTCATGGATCTTCAAATGCCGGTGATGGACGGGTACCAGGCAACCCGGGAAATAAGGCGCCACAAAACCACCGAAGATCTGCCCATTGTGGCCATGACGGCATCCGCCATGCCCCGGGACCGGGCAAAGGCCATGGATGCGGGCATGGATTC
>JAKSBO010000843.1 GCA_022361095.1 Desulfobacterales bacterium
AACCGGAGGAATATACAATATATTTTGAGGATTAAAAATTTTTTCCAACGCCGAAGTTGGGCAAATTAACAAAAACTGGATCATCGAATTATACCTTTGCGGCCGTGCAGGATAAAAGGGAAATAAAAATGGATTATCAGTCATTTCTGGCAGACAGAACCCGGCTTATGCAGTCCAATGCCATCCGGGAAATTCTCAAAGTGGTATCAAAGCCCGGGATCATCTCCCTGGCCGGGGGAATTCCTTCTCCGCAAAGCTTTCCCATGGATCTTTTTGGGGTGCTGGTTGAAAAGGTCATGGCAAAATATCAGTCCCGTGCATTTCAATATGATCTCACCGAAGGGTTTGTCCCCCTGTGTGAACAGGTCAGCACTCTTTTATCCCGGCGGGGAATTGTTGCGTCACCGGATCAGGTGAATATCACCTCGGGCTCCCAGGGCTTTTTAGATGCCATGGGCAAGCTTTTGATCAGCAAAGGTGACAAGATCGCCGTGGAATCCCCCACCTATCTTGGTGCCATATCTGCCTTTAATCCTTATGAACCCCAATACATCTCCATGGAGACGGACGACCGGGGCCTGATTCCCCAATCCCTGGATGAAACGCTGGAAAACCATCGCGTCAAACTGATTTACCTGGTTCCCACATTCCAGAACCCCACGGGCCGAACCCTGTCCCTTGAAAGACGGCAGGAGATTGCCGATATCATCCAAAAACACAATGCCCTGCTTGTGGAAGATGATCCCTACTCTTCACTGCGTTACCAGGGTGACGAGGTTCCGGCCATCAAAACCCTGGCCCCGGACAACGTCATCTATGTCTCCACCTTGTCCAAGGTCTTTGCCCCCGGGCTTCGCATCGGGTTTTACGCCGCACCTGAATTTCTGCGCCAATGGCTGGTCATGATCAAGCAGGGCGTGGATCTTCACACCTCAACCTTTAACCAGGCCCTGGCGGCTGAATATCTGGAAGGCGGATACCTTGATACCCATCTGCCGAAAATCATCGATTTATACAGACCCAGGCAAAAGGCCATGCTGGCAGCCCTTGAAAAGATGATGCCCAAAGGATATGCCTGCACCCCGTCTGACGGGGGGATGTTTTTGTGGGTAACCGGCCCTGGCGGCATGGATGACCTGGCATTGTATGAAAAGGCCGTGGAAAACGGTGTGGCGTTTGTACCGGGCCGCTTTTTTTATACAGATCCCTCCCAGGGCACAGGCACCATGCGGCTTAATTACACCATGGCGGATGAGGCCACCATTGAAATTGCCATTGAAAAGCTTGCCCGGGCCGCAAAGCAGTAAGGCCCTCAAAAACCTCAAAGGCCAAGGACTTTTCGACAGTACCGTATCTCCCCGGGGTCACCGGTATGTTTACCCGGATCATCCGACAGCTTAACCGCAGGACGTCCGTCCATATCGGGTTCCGGCTGCACCCAGGATAGTTTGATCACAATATTCAACGGATCAACACCGATATCATTGGTCAGATTCGTTCCGATACCATAGGAGTCCTTGACCGCTCCCCGGCAGAACCTGTGAATTTTTATTGCCCGTTCCACATTCAGGCCGTCTGAAAACACAATGGCTTTGGTCGCCGGGTCAATCCCCTTTTCCCGGTAATGGGCAAGGACCTCCCGGGTAAAGATCTCAGGGTCGCCGGAATCGTGTCGGACCCCGGAAAACCGGCCGGCCCGGTCACGGTTAAAGGCCTTTAAAAAATTGTTTGTGGTAAAGGTATCGGTCAGCGCAATGCCCAGTACATCGGGGTACACCTTAAGCCAGGCATCCATGGCTGCGGCATTGGCCGCGGGATAATCGGTTAAGGCCCCATGGAACATAATCCACTCGTGGGCCAGGGTCCCCACCGGGGCAAGTCCATAGGTTCTGGCAAAATGCACATTGGAGGTACCGGCCATGCTATGGTGATCCAGGGCCAGAACATCTTCAAGAAAATGGGCCTGATTGCCGGCGGAAAACCGCCGCCGGGTACCGAATTCCACAAAGGCCAGGCCTGCATCGGCCATCATTTGCGCCTTGGCCTGGTTGCGCTCCCGGATGGCCTGCCTGGGCAAAATTTCAAGGGCGGCCACCTCAAAATAGGTTTCTGAAATAATGGCCATCAGCGGCACTTCCCATAAAATGGTCCGGCACCATGCCCCATCCACCCTGACGGAAAGCCTAGGCCCCTGTTGGGAAATTTCCACCTGGCCGGGGTCATAACGGTATGCGGCCAGATAATCCAGATAGGTTTTTGTAAAATAGGGGCAGGCCTTTTCCAGCCATAATCGTTCATCACGGGTCAAACTTAAACCCGCCATCCGGGCCACCCGGTCTTTAATCAGGCGGTCAAAGCCTTCGGGAAAAGGGGTTTGTCCCCGGTTCGTCAGTTTATATTGAACCCGGGCCGCGGGATACAGCCGATGCACCGCCTGCTGCATGGTGAATTTATACAGATCATTGTCAAGTATCGTCTCAATCATGGGTCTATACTATTTCTAAAAAAATTTTGTATATAACAGCCATGGGCTGACCTGGCATATCAACTGCCAGGCATAGCTCACAACAAAGTTCGAAAGATCTCTGTAGTTTACACAGACTTTCATATAAAATACCAAAAAGATTATCTTAGGGTATAATTTTCAAAAAGGACAGGGACTTTATGCAGATAAATACCAAACAAGACCATACCGCTGTAATTGTTGTGGATATCCAGGCAGATTTCACCCAGGCCATGCAAGGCAGCCTGGCCGTCGGGGGTGCTGACCAGGCATACCTTGATAGGGCCGCAGCCGAAACCCGCCGGCTCAAGGCCCTGGGTTACCCGGTCTATGCCACCCAGGACTGGCATCCGGCAGACCATATCTCCTTTTTTTCCAACCACGACAACGCCAATCCCTATGACCTCATTGAGATTGAGGGGCGCCAACAGGTATTATGGCCCCCCCATTGTGTCCAGAAGAGCCCCGGTGCCCGGATTTTGATGGATGAAGCCCTTTTTACGGCCATCGTAAAAAAAGGCATGGACCCGGCCTTTGATTCCTATTCCGGTTTTTTCGATGACGGAAAAAAAACCACCGGCCTGGCCGACATCCTCAAAGACGCCGGTATAAAAAAGCTCATTATTTACGGACTGGCAACAGATTATTGCGTCAAAGCCACGGTTATGGACGCCAAAATGCTCGGGTTTGACGTGACACTGCTCAAAGCGCTGTGCCGGGGTGTTGCACCGGAAACGACAGACGCCGCGTTGAAAGAGATGAAAGCAGCGGGTGTCGATATCTGCTGAAAAAGATTAGAGCAAAAAGAGTTGACGGCTGAATACCAAGAAATCAGGTAAATTACTTTCATATTTTGTTGTGGGGCTGGCCTGGATGCTGATAGACCCGGTCGGCCCATGGCCGTTATTCAAAAGGGCTTCTCAATTGGGCAACAAGCTGTTGCCCAATTGCCCTATACATTATAGTCATAGCCGTTAACGATCTCGTTCGCCACCACGCCGCCCAGGTAGCTGGATTTGAATCAAATCGGGTGCACTAACCGCTGATGTATACCATTTCAATCTTTCCCCCTCAAAATAATAGCAGCGGAGATCTTTGTCTGAATTGTAATCGTCTCATGACGGCGGTTCGGCATTTTCCATACAGGGCCGCGGTCATGCGGTATTTCCGGTCGTAATCAAAGGATATCAGAAGCCGATCCCTGCCGTTGCGTTTTTTAATACGGTTTCCGCTGTCGTCATAGACAAAGCTTTAAACAAGGGACCCACTGCCCTGGTGAACCTCTTCCTGCCGATTACCGGCATTATTGTAAAGATAATAAATGATATAAATAAGCAATTTTAATCAAATGCTCATACTTAGCTCAAACACTTATGCTTAATTCAAAAGACGACAACCTGAAAAATGAAACCAAATGAATTTAAGGGCCATGGAAATATCATCGCAACTGTTAGGTATAACTCGAAAGCAATCATGACTGGATAGGAGATTCCCAATGCTTTTCTTACAAAGAAAATTAGTCTTTTGCCTCATTTTTTTAATTGCGCTGCCAGGTCAAGCGCTCGCCTATGTATCAAACGGTTCAGACGGAGTATTTAGCCCTGAGAGCAGCATCTCCCTGGACTTACCTGAAGATGGTGTTTTCAATTTCACCTCTATTTTTATTGATTCTGATGTGGCGATCACGTTCAGCCCAAATGGCACAAATGCCCCGATTTTTCTTCTGGCCACTGAAGATATCATTATTGATGGAAGTTTAGATATATCGGACTTCTTTAACGGTAATGGCGGAAATATAGTTATCTCAACCCCTGGAATAATCAAAATTAGTGGAAGCATGTTGGCAAACGGGAATCCCGATGGTGGTTCCGGTGGAAACATTACAATAGAATCAGGAAGAATGCTATCGATAGACGATAATGCATATTTTAGTGTCGTTAGTGAGGCCTCCGGAAAAGTATCAAATTATGGTTCAGTAACTCTAACATGTGGCTCTTATGGCAACCTTATCATAGACTCAACATACGAAAGTTTAACATTTGACGGTGTTCTTGGTGGTGGTATTTCACTCGAATCCAGTGACCTCGAATTGAATCCTTTGCCTGTGCCGTCAACTATCTTTCTATTGACTTTAGGAATGACCGGTTTGGCTGGCCTGGGTCGCAGGAACAAAGTTTAAAATAACGAATCATATTTAAAAACACGGGTATTTGGGGCCAATCTCCTAAACAAGGGATATTCCATAAAAGCCATGTGATGAGGGTTGCCGTTTAACTCCCGCTATAGGCCAAAAGATAATCAATAAACGCCTGGTTGGCCCGGGACAGATGACGATTTTCCTTCCAGGCAATATCAAGGTCAAGAAAAAAAGGGGGTGAAAAGGAAACCGCTGCCAGATCTTCATCGGCGGCAGCCACCATTTTTAAGAAGGTGGAGATCCCCATGCCCTTTTTAATCAGGGAGCGCACCAGGGAAAATAAATTGGTTTGAAACACAACATCCGGGGAATATCCGTTCTCTTTGATCAGATCATCCATCAGTTCGCGCATATAATAACCGGGCGGATACATGATCAGGGGTTGTTGAAAGTATTCGTCAATGGTGATGGATTTTTTGCAGGCAAAGGGATGATTTGCGCCAACCACGGCCACAATCTCTTCGCGCAGAAACCGCTTATGGCAGATGCCCTGGGCAATTTTGTACCCGGCAATCACCCCGATGTCAATTTCTCCATGGGCAATCATCCTGTGAATACTGGCAGCCCCCTCTCCGTTTACCGCCACGTCAATTCCGGGATAACGGTCCTTGAATCCCATGATAATTTTCGGAAAAAAATGGGCGCTCATCATGGGCGGGATCCCGATTTTAACCTCCCCGCTTCCCAATCCCTTAAGCTCTGCCATCTCCGCTTCTGCGGCTTTAAAATTATCAAGAATCAGATTGGCGTGTGTCAGCAGGCGTTTTCCCTCGGGGGTTAGGGAGACGGTTTTCTCCTGCCGGTTGAACAGCGTCAGCCCGATCTCTTCTTCAAGCTTGCGTATGGATATGCTGACGGCGGGCTGGGCAATATGCAGTTGTTCTGAGGCCTTAGTAAAATTCCGGCATTGGCAGACGGCTTTAAAAATTTGCAGTTGGCGGTCATTCAAAATGAATATATAAAATAATTATATTGTTAAAATAAAAACAATATATTTTACTTATGATCTTGGGACAAGTATTTTTCTACCCGGGTGCTTAACAGACAACAGGCTCTGCACGGGAGGGAAAAATGGACGATACGAGATTCATGCACAAGGGTAGCCGCCGGTACTACCTGGCCAACCTGGCGCTTTTTCTGGCCGGGTTTGTCACCTTTGCAAGCCTTTATGATTTTCAGCCGCTCTTTCCCAACCTGGTCCGGGCATACGGTACCACCCCGGCCATGGCCAGTCTTTCGCTCTCCGTTGCCACCTTTTCCCTGGCCTTTACATTGCCGTTTTCAGGCGCCCTGTCCGATGCGGTGGGCCGGCGGCCATTGATCATCTTTGCCTCAATTCTGGCGCCGGTCCTGGCCTTTGGTGCTGCGGTCCACCATGCGTTTTCAGGCATGCTTTTGCTGCGTTTTGGACAGGGCATCATCCTGGCCGGTGTGCCTGCGGTGGCCATGGCCTATATTAACGAAGAGACCGAGCCGAATGCCCTGGGTTCAGCCATGGGGCTTTATATTGCGGGTAACGGCATGGGCGGGATGTCGGGCCGGATTCTGACCGCCTGGTTTACGGATCTTATGGGCTGGCGGTGGGCACTGGTAACCATGGCATTGCTCTGTTTTGTGTGTGGTCTGCTGGTCTGGGTATGCCTGCCGGTTTCGCGAAATTTCTCAGGCAAGCCCTTTAAGCCCGGGGCGCTGCTGGCATCCATGGCGGATCATCTAAAAAATCCGGGACTGCAAAGGTTGTATCTGATCGCCTTTTGCTGCATGGGAGGCTTTGTCACCCTTTACAACTACGTGACCTTCCGGCTGCTGGGCCGTGATTTCGGTCTGAGCCATACCCAGGTCGGTTTAATTTTTTTGGCCTATGCCTTTGGGGCGGTCAGCTCCACGGTGATGGGCAGCCTGGTAAATACCTGCGGGCGGCGGCGCATTCTGTGTTCGGCATTGGGGATTATGACCGCAGGCCTTGTACTGACGATGGGATCTTCTTTGTGGCTGGTGATCATGGGGATTGTGTTGTTTACCACGGGGTTTTTCGGGGCCCATTCCGTGGCCTCGGCCTGGGTGGGTCGGCTTGCCGTACATTCCCATGCCCAGGCCTCGTCTTTGTATCTCTTTTTTTATTATATGGGGTCAAGCATCTCCGGCACCATCGGCGGCACCATTTATCACGGGTGGGCCTGGCCGGGGGTAGTGGCGCTGGTCCTGGTTCTTGTGGGCATCGCTTTTATTCTCTGCCTGGGAATTCGAACTGCATCTCACTGCCAAGCCCCGCCGTCCCCCCTTTAATCCATCGCTTAACCGGCCGGTTTGGTAAAGAACCGATCAAGGCAACCTGGCTTAACGGCCATGGGCTGAACCAGCCTATCAGTATCCAGGTCAAGGCCACAATGAAAATTGTAATATTTATACAGATTACACAGACTTTCATATGAACTTAATTAGATAACGGTTAATCTTACTCTGATGCCGTTTATCGCAAAAAATCAACTTAAATTCGTTGACAGTGACAAAACAAGTAAGTTATCTTAAAGGCGATTATCAGCGTTAATACTGCTAGTGTCTGAAAGAAAATCTGGAAATTTTGCCGATTACTTCGTTGGCCGCAAATTTTAATCCTCGAAATACTTGATGTATTCCTCCGGTTAAAATTAACGGCCGCCTTGTAGGCGACAGAATTTCCAGATTTTTTTTTTC
>JAKSBO010000365.1 GCA_022361095.1 Desulfobacterales bacterium
CTCAGATCTTTCAAGCTTTGTTGTGGGCTGTACCTGGGAACTGATATGTCAGTTCAGCCCGTGGCTGTTATAACAAAAAAAAGAGGACAGCATGCCAAAGTCATTAAAACGCAGCCAAGAGATCCAACAGGAAATCTCAGAACAGATCGGTAAGTCCCAATTTTATGAAAAGTTAACCCCTGTTTCCCCGGAATCCAAACCCTTACCGGATAAAATCCCTGCAAGAGATGATTATTCAAAAGAGGGGCTGAAACAGCGGCAGGACTTTTTGAAACGCCGTGGATTGAGCATTGAGACAATTCAAGGCGGCAAACATGATGTCCCTGCGGAAGAGCTGAAAGGCAGTATTGAAAATTTTATTGGATTTTCCCGGATACCCCTTGGCCTTATCGGCCCGTTGCGGGTCAATGGTATTCATGCCAATGATGATTTTTACATCCCGTTGGCGACTACGGAAGGTGCTCTGGTGGCTTCATATAACCGGGGTGCGTATGCGATCAGCCTGGCCGGCGGTGCCAGTTCCCTGTGTGTTTCCGAAGGGGTCTCCCGGGCACCCTGCTTTTATTTTAAATCCATTGCCCAGGCCGGATTGTTTCTCAACTGGCTGCTGTCTGAAACCCAAACCTTATTTACGGCAGTTCAGTCAACCACCGGCCATGGTAAACTGGTTGATCTGAAACCCACGATCAATGGGTCAAGTGTTTATCTCATCCTTGATTTTACCACCGGTGATGCTGCGGGACAAAACATGGTCACCATGGCAACCCAGGCTATCTGTGATAAAATACTTGCCCAAAGCCCGGTTAAACCGGAGCACTGGTATATCGAAGGCAATCTGTCAGGTGATAAAAAAGCGAGCATGCTCTCTTTTCTCGGGGTGCGCGGCAAAAAAGTGATTGCTGAGACCCTGTTACCCGGAAAACTCGTTGAAAAAGTGCTCCATTCAACCCCAGAAGATATGGAGCGATACTGCCGTATCTCAACCCTTGGCGGTATTCAAAGTGGGCAGATCGGGGTTCAGGGGCACTATGCCAATGCCCTTGCTGCAATTTATATCGCCTGCGGACAAGATGCTGCATGCGTTTCCGAGTCTGCAATCGGCATCACCGACATGCATGTAAATACGGAAGGTGAATTACATGTTACGGTCAGTTTACCCAATTTAATCGTGGGTACGGTGGGCGGCGGTACCTATATGCCCACGGCCAAAGAGTGCTTGAAATTATTAGGGTGTTATGGGAAAAATAAGGCAAAAAAATTTGCAGAAATCTGTGCTGCAGTCGTCATGGCCGGGGAAATTTCAATTATTGCCGCCCTGGCAGCAGGGCATTTCAGTATGGCACATTCAGTTTACAGGAAAAAACATGAAACTCGATGATCCAGTTTGTTTAATTTGCCCAACTTCGGCGTTGGAAA
>JAKSBO010000345.1 GCA_022361095.1 Desulfobacterales bacterium
AATTCGGCAATTGGTTTTATTTCTTGGATCCAATGATCGACATTCAAGATGGCCCAGAAAGCACGCCTTCAGCGGACAACTATCAGCTGCCACAATCAGCGCCAGATGGCGTGATTACCCGTCTTGCTATCACTGTTGGTATCACTGATAACAGTGATCACAATGGCATCTTATTTGTGAATCCCGATGGATACCAAGGATCACCAAACTCAAACCAAGGTGGTACCACTCCAGTAGGCAATGCACCAAACTCAATGATCCATGATGAACACGGTGGCGCCGGATCTGATACGCAAGGTCTGGCCTATGTCCATACAAATACCAATCAGGAAATTCGTGCTGGCTTTAACGGCTCATCGGGTTCGTTAAATGATTGGAGTCTTTCGGTAATTGGCTACTACGACTATTTTGGCGCCAACAACCTCTAGTTCATGTCCCCTTGGGAAAGGTCTGTTCTAGGACTTACCCTCCGAGGCGGACTGGACTCGGGGGGCACCATCTAGCTTTGCGACTTTCACCACAACTTTGCCCCCTTTGATGACGTCCTTCATTTCGATGTGAAGCTTTTTGACCTGGCAATCGTCTTCCCAGAATCGTGCTGCTGAGAGTGAATCGAAGATCCCTTTGGTGCGGTTGTCAATGTCGGTTTTGCGCCGGGTTGGTGGGTGTAATTCAAGCCAGACTTCCAGATCTTCTTTGATCATTTTGTTATCCAGCCCCAGCACCAGCATTTCTTGGCAAGCAAGCTTCTCATATTCCCGGGCTTTTTTGCCTTTGATAATGCGCACATGGTTCCCCATCTTCATGGGGTTGTGCCAGTGATTAACGGTTGGGGGCCAAGAGAGGTGGAATGTAATTATCTCGTTCATCGACTAGTTTCCTTGTTTGTTCGAGTAGATATTGTTCAGTGCCAAACTTCTGCACAAATAGGCGCTTGTTGACATGTCGAGCCCATGGGGCGTGTTGGTGGTCGGAGTCACAAATGGGAATGCTTTTCAGGTGAGCGCCGGGCTTCTGGCAGCCATCAATATGGTGAATAGCTGTGTATTCTTCAGGCGTTCGATAGGGCTCAATCAAGCCAAGCTCAATGCAGCAAATGCACCCGATGGGCCGAATGGCATCGAGCCATTGCTGCTCTTCTTTGTTGGGTTTGCGACCCTGCATTAATCAAATTTCACTATGCCTGGTTCATTCGGATCTTCTGGGTTTGGATCTCGCGGCTCAGGTTTTGGTTTAATGGCTACGAGAAAAGCTGTTAGGGAAATGGG
>JAKSBO010000434.1 GCA_022361095.1 Desulfobacterales bacterium
AGGGTATATCTTTGCCGTTGAAATTCATCGGCTTCTCAGGGCGGGGTTGGATATAGTGGACAGGATACACCTTTTGGAAATCGCCTGCGCCATGCAGGTGCTCAGGAGCCTGGGGGTACAGACTTCGCGGATCACGAATAGAGAGTTCAAAGTCCCATGGCCGGGATACCGGCTGGCTGTATCAGCCCCGGCCGATGATCGGCCTGATATCCGGAGGTTATCCCAAGTCAGTGTAAAAACCATGGAGAAACAAATTTACCAGAGCCTTCGCAGTCATCATGTGACCCTTCCCGAGGATGCCGAAGACCAAAGGAAGATACTCAACCAGGCGGACAAATCCTACGGGGGAAAATTATTCATCGGTTTGTCTAAACGTATCGGGCTCATGATTCCCAAGATGGGGCCGGGGGCCCGGTTTGTACTTAATGAAAAAATTCTCAGATTTCTTGTGGTTACCTCTGTTCCCCTGGGGGGACGATACACCCTTGATACCTTTAAGCATATCCTTGAAAACAGGCACGGGCTGGTCCTTGATGCAGACGGGCTGGACCGGGCCGGACAATGGATGAACGGCATCGGCCTGTATCTTCCTGCGGACACGGACCAATGGCTGCAGCATATGCTTGAAGCGGCCGGTTTTCTCATCCAATTGTCGGATTCCTGCGCCTTGGTTTCTAACCCTGCCGAAGATACTGAGAAAGAGGTATAATTATGCATTTTTTTGCCCTGACTGTTCGTAACCATATTGTGGACCTGGTACAAAAAATCCGCGAAAGCCAAAACGGTAGCCGGAAAACCATTGTCATGGTCCCGGCCATGCCCCAAAAAACATTGATGGAAATTGCCGATGCGGTCTCTATCTTTTTTGTCAAAACACCAGACGTTGAGCTCACCCTTAAAATCGCAAAGGTATTGACTGACAGTTGGGAAACCAATGCCAGGGAAAGAGCACGGACCGGGGGCTGGCTGGATGATAAGGGGAATCTGACCTTTTACAGAAATATCACGGCCGAAGATGACAAATTTTCTTTAGTTATCCTTTGCGGGGCCGACCGGGTGACCGATGCCGCCAGCCTTGCAGACTTTCACTCCTGCGATCCCCAATTGATCTGGGAATCAAAAATGAGGGCCAGCTTTGGTAACTGGATAGAACCGAAGCTGAAAAGTACAGGCATCAGCCGGTATGAACGCTCAGATATAAAAAATTTTGATCGCCTGCTTTTGCCCCTGATTAAATCAGGGCGTGGGGATATTCTTCAGATCAGCGACTGGTTGGAACGTCTTGACCTAACTCCGGCAAACAATATATCCGACGCATTGAAAATCGTATTGGGCAGCATGGAAAATTTCGGCCTGCCTTTATTTACCAGCTTTCCCATAAATAAAAAGAACAAGCAGCTGACCCCATACATCAATCGGGCTACGGAATCTTTTAATTACACCCTGTTCCTTGACCCGGGGAAACGCAAAAAAGCTCTGGATACAGTTGATGCACTTATAAATGCGCTGGAAGAAGGAGACGATACCGGCCTTCCCCTGGAAGAAGATACTGTGAAGGGGGACTATCCCTCAGGGAAGGATATGATCCTCGGTCTTAGAAGGTTTATAGAATTCGATGATCGAGAGGAAAGGAAGAAACTAACCCACAGCGATTTTGTTGTTATCATGGACCGGATTTTAAAATTCAAGCGCCCCTCGGAAGTCAAAAAAAAATCAAAGGGAAGAAAAAAACTGGCCGGAGGCCCAGTGGATGTTTTCTTGACCGCCATTTGGAGCGCTTTGAAAGAATTTTATTCCGAAAAGTCATTTGATCCTGAACAAAAAATAATTGCCATACACCTTAAAACGGACAACTTCAAACATGATACCGACAGCAACGATGACGACGGCAGTGAAAGTGCCAAGGACAAAACAGATCTTGCTAAACAGTATTTGATTCGGTTAATCGGGGGGATTGACGAGATTCTTCCCGGTCAATTGGCACTAACCTATGGGGATGATCCCCCTATCAACGTCACCTGCGCATTGACCGCACCGGACATTGTATGTACTTACTGCAAAGCAGCTGAACCTGCCCTTGAATTTTCCGTCTACTTTGAAAAATCCGGAGACAATACCAAGGATTTTAGGCGTAAATTTGCCTGGCGCTTGCCCGAACACCATATGTATAGGCTCTCTTCCGAACTTATCCTTAGGGCTGATCAGGCCATGGAAGAGGACTCCTCATTGTACAAACTGCCTTCGTTTCATTTGGCCTATTATGAAGAATTGCTGCGGGCTAGTTCCGATGAGGAGATTTGTCGGGTCCTACTCCACTGTATTCGGGATGAAAGGAATCTTAAGTCGGTATTTACCAATCTATTGAGTGATGCTTGGTTGAAGGTAGATGATCCGATTCTACCCAGGCTCAAACACTTGGCAAGGGAGTACGAAAAATATATCCGGGAGGTTGCCGATAAGGGCATATTTTCTATCATCGCCAAAGGAGTCTCGCCCTGGAGAGATCTTTGGAAAGCCTATGTTGACATATTTGAAGAAATCAAAAAGATAGACAATCCCAGAAGCTCAATTTCAGCCGGAATGCTCGTACGTGCTTTTCTGGTGATCCAACCGCGCTCTCAGAACTATGCGGATTCATGGCATGCGGATATTTTCGAGACCTCCGGTGTTGCTACCATCCTTCACCCCGCTGTCATTGAAATGTTGGAAGCCCAAGTAGTCTATCAGGCCAGGTGTTTTAACTATGCCGTAAATAAAGAATTATGCACCACAACGCCCAAAGCGGCTTTTAAAGCTTATGTCTGGAGAGCCTTGACGGATTTTTCTACCATTCAATCCCCACTGACCGGATTGCTTCAGGATATCCGGGGTAATATAGATACCAATGTGCGGGGCAGGGAATTGATTCATCGCATCGGCTCTCCAGAAGCCTCGGAAGCGCCTTTATCCACCCGGATCCTAAAGCCCTACCAGGAAAATTTGGATGATAACGGAACGCTCAACGATTCTGAAATTTTCCAAGAAACCAGTGAGTCCCGATTGCTCCTGCGTTTGATGCAGGATTATTTTGATCTTCATCCCCATGCCAGAGATGGACTGAGCCTGTCGGTTTTCAGGAATAAAGACATTCAGCCGGTAATCGCTGCCGTTCATGCCTATTTAACTATTTTATCAAAAGAACCCACGGTAACTCGCAAGAATAAACGGTATGTTTTAAGCCCGGATAGACGGCTTCCCTATGCCATCAGTGTGACTCTTTTTACAGAGTCTAACGATGATACTGATGTTGCCGGATGGATCGAACAATGGAGAGATCGCTGGGAGGCTGCTGAAACAGAGAAAAAATACCGATTCTACCGGCAATGCCGTTTTTCCATTGCCCACCGTGTTGTGGAAAAAAATGAAGGCTCTTCGTTGCAGAAATTGATCAATGAACAGTTTGAGACGGATATTATGGTCATGTACAACTTCATAGGGGCCGGATCCGGTGCTGCCGACACCTTTGAAAATGTGGAACAATTTGATATTCGGCACAGGGATCTGAAATTCCCCATTCTGGAAAAGGCCTGTTGCATGATTAACAACCCTAGTACCATTTTTAAAAGGAGTCGAGTCATCAGCAACCGGCAGTTTGTTTTAGGGGCCTACCATGCCAACCTGCTCCACGGACTGAGCACAAAATCGGCACAGGAAGGTACATTGGTCATTGGAACTGGGGATTTCACCCCCTGGCGGTCGGTGATGGACGTCCTTCATAAAAAAGCGGAATGGGTTATCTGCATAGACCCCAACATGGATGACCGCCTGATCAAAAGTCCAGCCAACGATCCAAGTAAAGAAAGGGAAATCATTGGATTTGGTTCCGGTGTCGGTACCCACGGCGGGGATAATTACACCATCTCTACGGAACAATTTTCATTGGCGGACATCGGCAGCAGACTTGGTTATTCCATCCGATCCCTTTATGGAAAAAGCACGGGCTGGGATCAGACTGAATGCAATCGGATTGCCCAGGGCATTCTGGCCGTGGCCCGGGAACTTTCAGGCCTTTCCCTTGTCCGGGCCACCGGTGCAGCGGACCAATATGTTCGTGATTTTTTGGCATATTGTTTATCCCGAAAAATGCTTAAAGCAGATGACTCAGTGCTCTGCGAGTCCCTGATTTCCCTTGATGCCTATCGCCATTGGTTTGATCTATCTGAAGAAAACCAGTGACCGGACTTGATGTGGATCCAGGCAAAATTAGGAAACGATCACCGGTTCTGCATAAGTATGAATCTCATTGAATGTAAAATGGGCAATGATCCTTCCGGTTATACAGGAAAGGCAATTTCACAAATTGAAAACGGATTGAATGTTTTGGTCCCCGGGTTTATGCCTCAGAGTGAAGACGATGATGCTTTAGAAGATGATCGACCGGATCGTCGGCATTGGTGGATGCAACTGCACCGGCTCATTGCCTGCCGGGGACAAATCGGAAAACACCTGGAACCCGAAGTTCTTACTGCGTTGGAAAAATTGGCCGAAGGGTATTACGACATTGAATGGAATGCTTCCATATTTACATTTAAATTAGATCGGGATTTGGACATTAAAAGAACGGGCTATTGGCAGCCCAATGAAGATATAACCGCTGAAATTTATACCATTGGCGGAGAATTTGTCCGTAGTTTAGCTACCGCCGCCCCGAATGATGCCGTCGTAAACTGGCAGGATTTGGCAAACCAGGGAGACCAATTAAATTTGGAGGATAGTGATGCCAATGTCGATCAATGGGATGAAGACGACTCCTACTGGGAAATGGAAGATGTATTTGATGAAGAGCCGGAGGACGATATTTTAGAGTTACAACCCAGGGTAAAAACAAAGATAGAGAATCAAGAAGAACCGACGGACCACATTTACCCGGATCCAATAGGTCCGGGGCCTGACGAAAGTCTTGAAATTAGGCAGGGCAATGAGAGCGAATATGACGCATCGCCAGTTACCGTTGACGTGTCCGAAAAAGAATGGGACCGTGTTTTTCTGGGAACAACTATCCCCGAAGGACGGCCTGTTTATTGGGAATTTGGACATAATGATTTGCCTAACAGGCATATGCTTATCTTTGGGTCGTCCGGGCAGGGGAAAACCTATGCCATCCAATGTATACAATGCGAAATGGTTAAGTTTAGACAAAAGAGCTTAATTATTGATTATACTAATGGTTTTTTGCCGGACCAGCTTGAATCGGAAACCAATGAATTGGTGACGCCAAAACAATATGTGGTTTCAAATGATCCGTTGCCCATAAATCCTTTTCTACCCCAGGTATCTGACCATGGGGGAATAGTTATCAAGCAATCCGCCAATGATGTGGCCAAGAGAATTGCCAGCCTGTTTAACGCCGTATACAAAATTGGAGATCAGCAATACAGCGTCCTACATAGAGCTATAATGGACGGGGTTGAAAGTCTCAAAGAGCAGATGAATCTTGAACAAATGCTGGCAAT
>JAKSBO010000894.1 GCA_022361095.1 Desulfobacterales bacterium
ACCAAAAAAATTATTTCTACCCGGATCTTCCCAAAGGGTACCAGATTTCCCAGTTTGCCAAGCCCATTGCCGAACACGGCTTTCTGGACATTGACGCGGATGAACAGAAAATACGCATCGGCATCACCCGCATTCACATGGAAGAAGATGCCGGGAAACTGATCCATGATCCATTGCGGGGCAAAAGCATGGTGGACCTGAACAGAACAGGGGTGCCGCTCATTGAAATCGTCAGTGAACCAGACCTCCGTACGGCGGCCCAGGCAGGTGCATACCTGAGAAAACTGCACGCCATCTTAAAGTATATTGACGTGTGTGACGGCAACATGGAGCAAGGCTCGTTCAGATGTGACGCCAACGTATCCCTGCGGCCCGCGGGGCAGGAAGCGTTCGGCACCCGCACCGAACTTAAAAACCTGAACTCCTTTAAAAATGTGGAAAAAGCCATTCTGTACGAAATCCAGCGCCAGACCTATGTCCTTGAAGAAGGGGGAGAGGTTATCCAAGAGACCCGTCTATGGGATCCGAACAAAAACCGCACCGCATCCATGCGGGGCAAGGAAGAGGCCCACGATTACAGGTATTTTCCGGATCCGGACCTTGTACCTCTGATCGTGGATGACGCCTGGATCCAGGAAGTCCGCAGCAGCATGCCGGAACTGCCCGATGAAAAAAAGCAACGGTTTATCGAAGCGTACGGTCTGTCTGAATATGACGCCGGTGTGTTAACAGCCAGCCTGGACATGGCCAATTTTTTTGAAAAGACGGTTAAGCCGCTGAAAAACATCAAGCAAGCCGCCAACTGGATCATGACAACGCTTATGGCCATGCTGAACGCCAAGGGCATTGAGATTAATGCGTCACCCGTTGATGCCGATGGGTTTTCAAAACTTCTTGGACTTCTGGAATCCTCCCGGATTAATGCCAATGCCGCAAAAACAGTTTTTGAACAGATGGTTGAAACCGGCAAAGCCCCTGAAACCATCGTCAAAGAAAAAGGCCTTGAACAGGTCTCAGACCAGGGTGAACTTGAAGCCATGGTGGATGAAATTATCAAAGAAAACCCCGAAGAAGTTCAAGCGTACAGGGACGGAAAGACCAAACTGTTCAGCTTTTTCATGGGGCAGGTCATGAAAAAGACCCGGGGCAAGGCAGACCCCAAAGTGGTCACGCCCATGCTCAAATCAAAATTGTAAAGGGAAAAAGATGAAAAAACCGAATACGTTGATTAAATTGATTGTCGCCGTTCTCATTCTTGGCGGATTGATCTCTCCATATACAGGCTTTGCCGCTTCCCCTGAAACCCTTGCAGTCCTCTCCTTTGACATCAATGCCGAGAAAAATAAGAACCTGGACTATCTGAAACAAGGCATCTCAACCATGTTATATTCCAGGCTCACCAACCCTGAAAAAGTGGTTGTCATCCCCCCCGGAAAGATGACCGCCCTTGAGCCCGAATTGAAACAACTTTCCGGCAGTGAACGGGTTCATGAGGCTGCCCGGAAAACCGGCTCCAGATATGTGCTTTACGGCACCATCACCAGCCTTGCAGGGGCATTCAGCATTGATGCCAAGGTGTTTGACACCGCTGAAAAACAATACATGGCTTTTTTCGAACAATCCAAGAACAGTGATGATTTGATCAAAAAGGTGGACCGCATTGCCGCGGCCATCAACCAAAAAGTATTCAACCGCACAACAGTTACCTGGGAAGAGATGGAACAGGAAAAGCAGAAAAAACTTAATGAATTAAAAAACCGGAATCCCGAAAACCTCATGCAGGTGCCCACCGGTTGGCAACGCGAAGAAAAAGTAGGCTGGAAAGTCTGGAAATATCTGTTCTAAACCACTGAATACACGGAAAGCACTGAAATCAAGTTTCTTTCCGTGTTTTCCGTGGTTCTTTAAAACGATCATCGCATATAATCCACCAGACTCAACCCCATCACCGAAGATGTCGAACTTAAAGCCGCTTCATAAACCGTCTGGGAAGATTTAAGCACCATAATAGCTTCCACGATATCGGTATCTAATACCGTGGAACGCTGGGTGGTCAATGTTAAATCCGACCTCGATATAGTGGTTTCGGTGGTGGTGGTGGTATTATAAATGGACCCCAGGGTTGACATGCTTGAGGTAATGCTTTCAAAATGATTTTCCAGCCGGGTCATTGCCCGCTCAATGCCGCCCACATCCTCCGCTTCCAATGCCTCTTTAAAGTCCAAGACCGTATCCCAGATACTCCAGGAGGCCTCTTGGCCTGTCACAGGCCCAGATGACACATCCCGATCACCAAAACCAAGATTAGATGAGGCACTGGTGTCGGAATTCGTGCCGGATGAGAAGAGTAATTCAAAGGATTCAAGCCTGCGGCCCGTATCAACATCCTCGCTGATGGTAAACTTCTTAGTGTTTTCATCATATTCAACCGAGTAATTAACCCGGTTGCCGTTTTCAGCAGATGCCTTTTCAAGGGCCTCTTCCACGGCCTCGGCATAGGATTCTGCATCGGCGTAAGTACCGGCTTCTATGGTGGCTGTCAACTGATGGCCGACTTCACCGTCAATTGGGGTTTCGGTAAAATCAATGGTGTCGTTTTCCCCGGCCACCACCGTAACAGCCCCGGCCACCGACCTGTCGCTTGTTACCGGTGAAAGGGTAACGTCTTGGGAATCAAATCCAAGATCCGTTAAAATACTTGTATTCTCAAATGCTTGTGTAATATTAAAGGAGATGGAGGTGTCTATTTCCGGGGTCTTGTTCAGATCAATGACCAGATCATTCTCCCCGTCATCATTTACATCAAGCTCTATGGTATTGCCGTTGGCCCCAATGCTGGCATTAAGTCCGTAACCGGGGTCATTGGAGATTGTCCAGGTATCGTCTTCAGTATAAGTCAACGTAATGGGTTCCGAGCCGTCAGCCGGTGTGTATTCGGTCAGGGCGGACTCGTCTATAATTTGAATTTCAACGTCATCAAAATCCTGGCCTGCGGATTTAAAGTCGGCAACCCTGGCGGTTTCGGTTCCAATATTTTTAAAGGTTGCAGTGACGGCGGTATCACTGCCGTCTGTGCCCATGGAAAAGGCATTGGCAACGTCATCATATTCCACCTCATAAACAACACCGTATCCATATTCCTGGGATGCTTCATTCAATGTCTGTTCAACAACAGCGGCAAGTTCTTCTTTGCTGTAGGTGCCGCTGGTAATTGTCGCCTCAATGGTAAGGATATTATCTTCCCCCTTACCGGCATCTTCGCTAAAAACGATCTTGTTATTTGTGGAATCCACAATGATACGGTCTTCATAAAACAGATCATTGCCGCAGCAGTCCAAAGAGATTGTGGTATTTTCGGAAATACTGATGTTTACGCTGTCGCTGCTGCCGTTGTAGATTACGCTGGTGGGGTTGTCGTCATCGTCATAGGTAAACGGCGTTGTCTGGTTATGATCACCACCAAACACATATCCGCCATAGGCATCTGTATTGGCAAGATCCATAAGGCCGTCAAGGTAAACCAGCATACTTTCGGCAGCGTTAGAACGCTCCTGGCTAGAGGCCGAGGCATTGGCCATCGACGAGGCCAAAAACTTCATTTCCTTCAATTGGTCGGCCATGGCGTCAAGGGCGGTTTCCGCCGTGGTCAGTACATTCTGGGCCTGGTCCACGTTCACCTGGTACTGATCCAATGCGGCCAGGTCGGAATTGATGGTCAGCACCTGTTTTATCCCCGATGGATCATCGGATACGGAACTGATGTCCGGATTGGTGGATACGGCTTTATTGGCCTCGCTCAAATCAGAGGTAAGCCGTCCAAGCTGATACGTGGCTTGTTTGTATATGCTTATGGTTGCAACTCTCATGGCAGACCTCCTGTAGGATCTGTGTTATCAATTGCCATAAAAAGATAAAATCTTTATA
>JAKSBO010001023.1 GCA_022361095.1 Desulfobacterales bacterium
GACAACAACCTTGCCTCTCCGCCCAGCCTTGACCTGCTTGCCCGCAAGTCCGGCCTGTGTGTGACATACCTGACCGAGACATTCAAAAAAACATTTGGGACAACCGTATTCGGCTATGTCCGCCAGCAGCGGCTTTCCAGGGCCAAAGAGCTTATCGCAGTTCACGGCATGGACGCATCCCATGCCGCTTGGGAGGTCGGGTATTCCAGTGTAAGTTCCTTTCACCGTGCCTTTCTGGCAGAATACGGCACAACCCCGGGGTCCTACCGCCGGCGGTTCAACAACACTCCCTAACCCGTATATCCATTTCTGGCCGGCGATGCCACAGCTTCCGGCAGCCCCCGTTCTTTTGGCATTCCCAATTAAAAAATCCGTTGTTCTGTCTGCCGGGGCCCCATTGACGGCACTGCCGGGATGTTTTGCCGGTGCAAAGGCAGTGGCGGAGACCTGGCCGCCCATGAACCGGACAAACAACAACCGGTCAGGAAAATGGCATACGGGACAAATAAAAATGAATTTTCAGACAAATACGCCGAGCCAATATTATGTATGCTGGCGCAAACTATTTTGGATTCCAAACAGGAAATCAACGCATAAAGGAGAGTCAAATGATTTGCAAGCGTATATTTTCAACGGTTCTGGCAATCGGGTTTCTTTTGCCGATGTCCGGCCGGGCAAGCTGGGCAAATAACCGTGAATCGTCCACGGCACTGGAGACCATGGTTGTAACCGCCACCAAAACGCCCTACGCACCCGAGGATGTCCCGGTGGAAACCATACTCATCACCCGGGAGGAGATCCAACGTTCCAACGTGAAAACCATTGCGGGAATGCTCGATGAAATACCCGGGTTTAATTTTTCACAACAGGCGGACCTTACCGGGGCCATGGGCTATAAAAACACCCTGCGGGGCCTTAACGTGGAGAGCCGCCGCATGCTCATACTGGTGGACGGCCAGCGGGTATTCGGGGGATACCATACCGGCGGCATGTCCGGCGGCGGAGATGCCTTTAATGTGAACGTGGTTCCCGTAAGCCTGGTTGAACGCATTGAAGTGGTCAAGGGCCCGGCATCTGCCCTTTACGGCAGTGACGCGGTGTCGGGTGTCATCAATATCATCACCAAAACACCGGATAAAAACTTTTATTCCGCCGTGGGCGGCGGATATGGCTGGTATACCGTGGACGGTACTTACTACGGCGCAGCTGCCAAGGAAAAAACCCGGTCCGCGTACAATGCCTATACCACTGTGGCAGGACCCGTTACCGAGAGAATCAGCGGTACCTTGAGCTTCAGCCATGAAGCCCACGACGGTCTTAAAGAGACAAAGTACACCGTCTTTAAAAATTACCTGCACACCCAGCTTCAACTGGACGCAACAGATGACTTTACCCTGCGGGGGGGCGCGGAACTCACCGCCTATGAAGCAGAGGGAAAAACAACGCTACTCGGAGGCCTGGACGATGACACAATGGATGAACTGGTTCCCCGTTTCTGGCTTGTGGGGAATTACAGGTTCAACGCTGACCACAGGCTGAAAGTCCAGGGGTATGTCCAGAGGTTGAAAGGGGATATTTTCGATCCGGTCAACGGAGGCGGGCAGGATTATAATGTCAGTTACAAGGATCTGGAAGTACAGTACACCGGCCGCTTTTTTGACAAACACCTGTTCACGGCGGGTGTGGAATACCTTGACACATCCTTCAAGGGGAACTGGGTTGAAGACGGCGACACGGCCACGGTCAGCGTTTATGCACAGGATGAGTGGCCCCTTTTTGATGACACACTCGTTCTCATTCCCGGCCTGCGCTTTGATGACAACGGTGACTACGGACAGGAGTGGAGCCCGAAATTAAACCTCATGTATACCCCGTTTCCCCGCACCCGTATCCGCGGCGGGCTGGGCTGGACATTTAAAGCGCCCACGGTAAGAGAACTGACGGGCAAACGGTTCTGGATGGGTAATATGTGGGCCGAAGGCAACCCCGGCCTGACACCGGAAAACGGATTCACCTGGCAGGCGTGTGTGGAACAGGAATTTCCCGGCCAGGGCCTGATCCTGGGCGTCACCTACTACAATACCCGCCTTGACAACATGATTGACACACAGTTGGATGTGCTTCCCAACGGCGACTGGCTCATGAGATATACGAATCGTGATGACGCAAAAATTCAGGGGATAGAAGCCACAGTCAACTTCCAGATTATGGACCCCCTGAGCCTGGTTCTGACCTATACGTATGCCGATGCAAGGGACGCCGGCACCGATGAACGCCTGATTAATGTGCCCGAGCATGCCTTTGGCGCCCGGCTGGATTACATCAACAGGGCAGCGGGTTTCGGCGGTATGCTTTCCCTGTCCCATACCACGGATCAAAAAAATCCATATGGCCCGCCCGGGTACACCCAAAAATTCACCACCGTGGGCGCCAAGGTGTGGAAAAATATTATGGGAAACGGCCGGATTTCACTGGAAGCCTCTAATATTTTAGACGAAGCATTGCGGGACGCCATGATTATTTATCCCCGGCAAACGGTTATGGCCAGGGTGGAATTCGATCTGTAACTCCGGCGGAACACGTTGCAGGGGGGCCGTCTCCCCTGCAATTCAAAATTTTTATAACGGCCATGGGCCGACCCGGTCTTCAGCACCCAGGCTCAGCCCACAACAAAGTATGAAAGATCTGAGTAACTTACCCAGACTTTCTTATAAAAACCCCGTTCAAAATAAAAACCATACCCTAACCCTACACCAGGAATCTTTGCATGCAACTTACAACCTACCGTGTAACCTTCAGCCGCCTGTTTTTTCATCTGCAGCCCTATCGGCTGAAGCTTTTTTTTGCCCTGTGCCTGACCACGGCCAGCGCTCTTTTGTCCCTGGTCCCGTTGATCTGCGTTTTTTTTATTGCCCGCAGCCTGTTGGCAACCGGCACCATGGCAGCCCGGCAAGTATGGTTCCTTGCCGCTGCGGCCGCAGTTTCTGTTGTGCTGCGCTTTGCAGGATATCTTTTTGCCATGGGGCTTTCCCATTATTGCGCCTTTGGGGTGCATTATGATTTACGTGCCCGCATTGCCTCCCATCTGGCGATCCTGCCCATGGGATTTTTCGGGAACAGATCTTCAGGCGAGCTTAAAAAGGTGATGGGCGAAGATGTGGAAAATATTGAATTGTTCATCGGCCACTACCTTCCGGATCTTGTTTCCGCCGTTGCTCTTCCGGTTGTTTCGGCAATCCTGCTGTTCCGGGTAAACCCGGTTCTGGCACTGGCGGCCCTTGCCCCCGTCCCCCTGGCCGCATTCGCCCACCACCGCATGAACAAAATTTACAGAAAAAATGTGGGAAACTTCCATGATAATGTAGAGGCCATGAACACTGCCATTGTGGAGTATGTGCGGGGTATGCCGGTGATCAAGGCATTCAATAAAACCGTTGATTCTTTTGCACAGTATAAGAAAGCCCTTGGAACCCACCTTTCCATCAGCGAAGACTGGGCCAGGAGTGCGACCGCGCTGTCAGCCTTTTTCTGGACCTGTCTTGACCTGGGGCTGCTGTTCATCGTGCCGGCGGGATTCTGGCTCTACGGTGCCGGCACCATTACCGGCGCTGAGTTTGTTCTGTTCCTGCTCATGGGTCCGGGACTGATGGAACCGCTGGGACGTATCATCATGATAACCGGATACCTTGACCGGATCGGCGAAGGCATCGGGCGCATTCAGTCTATCCTTGACCAGGCCCCCCTTCAGGAGCCCGGGTCACCGAAAGCCCCCAAGGGATATGCCGTGGAATTTGACAACGTGAGCTTTGGTTACGGCAAAGAGGATGTATTGAAAGGGGCCTCTTTTTCCCTGCCGGAAGGAACGGTTACCGGTCTTGTGGGACTGTCCGGCGCAGGGAAATCCACGGCTGCACGCCTGGCCGCCAGGTTCTGGGATGTGCGCCGGGGAAGCATCCGGATGGGCGGTGTGGATATCCGGGATATTCCCATGGACGAGTTGATGACGCAAATCGCCTTTGTGTTCCAGGAAGTATATCTGATGAACGACACCATCATGGAAAATATCCGCATGGGAAATCCCGCAGCCACGGACAAAGCGGTCATGGCTGC
>JAKSBO010000782.1 GCA_022361095.1 Desulfobacterales bacterium
CGCGGACGCTTTTGTATTTAGCGAAGGAGGCCAGCTTATTGAGTTGGTCTTTAAGCTGGTTGTAGTAAGCCATGTTTGGTTCGTAGACGTTTGGCTCGTTATCGCGTTCTTTGTTTCGTTTGAGTTCGGTTTCGCGTTTGTTTTCAGCGTTGAAGTTAACGCGAGAGACGATGGGTTTGGTGATGAGTTGGCCGACTTGGTAGTTTGGATTTTCGGTGGAGTGAATGGTCATGAAGCCGCCGAAGATCGCGAGGATGAGGGCGAAGATGGTAGCCCATGCGAAATCCTTGCGATTGATTTGTTCGATCCATAGGACGAAGCTACTTTTTTGCTTGCCTATGTTTCGACGTACTTCGCGACGTCTGGCTGATGATGATGACTTGCCGTTTGCCATAAATGCCTGTGTAAGGCTGCTCCAAAAAGTTTGTTGATGCGAGCTTAAAAGCGTTCGCTTCCAGTTAGTGGTCATCGGCCATATCGGAAGAATACTTCTGATGCCGATAAGGAGAAACCGTCTAATTGGGAAAATGTTCCAAGAGGGATGAGTTTATGTGTGGTGAGTAACAAGGTAATTTTACTGGGTTTGCGATAATTGGCTAGTACTTTAGGATTGTGGAGAGTCCTGATCGGGCTCTTGTGAGTTTTTGTAAGCTTCTTCAGCTATTTGGGTTATGTCGATATTAGAGGGTTGTTTGATACCATAGGCGCGGACAATCCTCTGGACAAGATTGTGTCTGACGATGTCAGTTGGCTGCAATGTGACCATTGCGACGCCTTTTGTGCGGCGTAGTCGGCGTACAGCGTCGAGGAGGCCGGCGTCTTGAGGTTTGTCGAGGTCGATTTGTGAGGTGTCGCCTGTGACGACCATTTTGGAGCCGTGGCCGAGACGGGTGAGGAACATCATCATTTGATTTTTGGTTGTGTTTTGTGCTTCATCGAGGATGACGAGTGCGTCATTGAGGGTGCGGCCGCGCATGAAGGCGAGGGGGATGATTTCGATGAGGTCGCAGGCCATGAAACGCTGGATCTGGTCGAATTCCATCATGTCGTGGAGTGAGTCGAGGAGTGGGCGGAGGTATGGATTGACTTTGTCCTGCATGGTTCCGGGGAGGAAGCCGAGCTTTTCGCCAGCTTCGACGGCGGGACGTACGAGTACGAGTTTTCGTACTTCGCCATGTTTGAGCATGGAGACGGCGGCCG
>JAKSBO010000792.1 GCA_022361095.1 Desulfobacterales bacterium
CATATCCACTTTCAAGAAAGGATTTTAGATACCGAAAGCAATTCACGTTGATTGTATTCATCACAATGTTATTTAATGCGGGTTTAGTACCTTGGTACATGGTTTATACCAATGTTTTGCATATAAAGGACACACCAATGGCAATGATACTGCCATTTCTGGTGACACCACTGTATGTATTGATTATGAGAACGTTTTATGCGACGACCATACCAGAAAGTATTATAGAGGCTGCAAAAGTAGATGGTGCTTCTGAGTTTAGAATATTTACTAGAATCGTCTTACCGCTGTCAAAGCCATCACTGGCTACGATTGGACTGTTCAATGTATTATTCTACTGGAATGACTGGTATTCACCACTTCTATTTATAACAGATGAGAAATGGTACAACTTACAGTACTTACTCTACAGAGTCAATCAAAGTATTACTTATTTAACTTCCCAAACAGGTTCACTGGGAAATGTATCAGAGTTATTAGCCAACATACCGTCACAAACTGCAAGAATGGCAATGGCAGTTATTGCTATTGGTCCAATCATATTGGCGTATCCATTCTTCCAAAAGTACTTTGTTGAAGGTTTAACAGTTGGTTCAATAAAATAGGGTGACTTAGTCAATTACTAAAAGAGGGGGAAAACATGTTTAAAAAAATAACAGTTTTATTACTGGCACTGACATTGATGCTTACGATGATGGTAGGTTGTGGCGGTGATAATGATGCTACAAATGCACCGGCGGATAGTTCTGGTAATGTAGCAGAAGCAGCAGATCCAGCTGAAATGGATTTAGAGGAAGTAACTTTAACTTGGTACTTCATCGGTAATGGTCAGCAAGAAGATGTTGCACTTATTGAAGAAGCGGCTACAAAATACCTTATGGAAAAGGGTCTGAATGTCAACTTGAAGTTACAGTGTTTTGACTGGGGTTCTTATGATCAAAAGTTGAGAACAATGATTGCAGCAAGAGAAGAATTTGATATTTGTTTTACTGCTTCATGGGCAAACGAATACCAACA
>JAKSBO010000124.1 GCA_022361095.1 Desulfobacterales bacterium
CGTATAGAAAAATGGCGGTTACACAGAATTATTTACAGGCTCGAGAAAGCAGCACATACACAATCAGATACTGCCCCATGTCTCCGTAGTTATATCACCCGTTTTATAAAAATCTATATGTGAACTGGACACCTATTTCCCTTGGGTAGGAATATATATCGTAAGATCCGCCTTGAGTACCAAGTAAATCATACTCTTTATCAAAAATATTTTTTGCATATAAATAGATATCATAATCCTCTGTTTCATAACCGCATTTTACATTTACCAACTCATAAGCATCTCTTTTACGTTCATTAGCAGTATCTAAATACATATCTCCATACCCACTTACATCGGCACTCGCATAAAAGCCATTGCCAGCTCTATATAAAGCGCCTATAGTAAAGTTATATTTAGGCGCGTATTCTTTTCTGTTTCCACTTAAATCTTCTGTACCATTATGGTATTCATCAAAAGTGATATGAGTATAAGAAAAGCCAGCAAATAAATTCAGTGAATTTGTTGCCTGAAAGTTTAATGAGCCTTCAACGCCTTGTGAAGTAGCTTCTCCTGCATTTCCATATATCTGCATAATACCGCCTGCCGTAGGAGCGTTTAGAATAACCTGCATATCATTTATATCCATATGGTAGACTGCAATATCATAGGTTAATCTATTATTTAAAACAGAACCTTTTAAACCCACTTCATAGGAGTATAACGTCTCTTTATCATAAGTTTTAGAATATCCATCTGGAACTCCTGTATTAAATCCACCTGAGCGATATCCTTTTGAGATGGTTGCATAAGTCATCATATTTTCTGAGAGGTCATAAGTTAAACCTATTTTAGGAGATACTTCATTTTCACTATTTTCTATAGTTTCTGTGGAATCTTCATATTCTTGCTCAACGTTATCATATCGTACCCCGCCCAATACAGATAATTTATTGCTAAGTTTATATGTAAGATGTGAAAATACACCTATGGAATCAGTTTTTCTATCGCTAATAAGCTTTTCAATAGAGGATTTCCACCATTTATCATTAATTTTTACTATATGGATGTCCTGTGTTTCTGCAAAAAAACCGGATACAAGTTTTATCTTGTCGTTTTCATAGTTTAATTTTAACTCTTCTGACAGTGTTTCATATGTCCCATCAGTTATGGCATGAAATCTTTTTTCGTCACTGTTGGAAAAATCCCAGTCATTGTTTCGTATTTCATCGTACTTTCTATGTGCTGTTGTAGAGCTTAAAGAGAGGCTGTCACTAACAGTATAGTTTATATTTAAAGCATTTAATAAAACTTCAGGTTCATTATACGCATCCAAATCCGAAGTAACTTCTCTATTTTCATTTTCTGAAGAATTTATCTTTGTTGCTGCATTATCATATTTTATTTTTGAAGATATCAAAGAGGCTTCTAAATCATCTGTAGGCGTCCATCTTAAATGAATCTTGCCATAATTATGTTCTTGATCATTTGATGTTTCATTTTTATATGTATTTTGAATAAAACCATCTTTTTCATAGTGTTTTGCCGCGACACCTATATAAAATTTATCTTTTACTAGAGGTCCGCTTACACTTGTAGTATACTCTCGGAGATTATCACTCCCCAATTTTACACCGATTTTCCCTCTTGTTTCATTATCCGGTTTTTTTGTGATCACATTGATAACACCAACTTCCGTGTTTTTTCCATAAAGTGTACCTTGCGGACCTCTTAATACTTCAACTCTTTCAATATCCATCAAAGTTTGATCATAACCGGATCCGTCCGTAACGGGAACACCGTCTACATAAAGCCCGACAGAAGCATTAAACGTATTACAATCAGCATAGATACCTCTCATAGTCGGTGCATATTTTATTGTTGAATAACCTATAATATCAAGCCCAGGGGTATACTTTGCCATATCGTTTATTTCATTTATATTTCTATCGTCTAATGTAACCTCATCAAATACCGTCATAGAAATAGGTACATCTTGTAGATTCTCTTCTGTTTTTTGTGCTGTAACCGTTATACTCTCCAACTCTTGTAGCGTATTTTCGGCATATACACCTTGAGAGAATATAAGCGATACTGCAAAGCTTAAAGCTATTTTTAGTTTTAGTTTTTTCAATCCCTTCTCAATTTTTTTCATCTTCTAATCCTTTTCAGTTTTCATGCAGCACTTAAAATATACTTCTAAAAATCTATTCTCTTTCCTCGCCACTAAAAGCCTGCAATCACAAATCATAATAGCCTCAACTTTTATTTTTCATTGAAACAAACAACGTCCCCGAGGCTTGTCAGCCTTTTTAACGAGCGACAGTGCTGACACATGAATATAACTTAACTTTCGGAGGCGTTCATTTATACCTCCAATAATTCCTCAGCAGCACTTGAAAAACCGAAATACTTGAGCGTTTGACACATAACCTGATCAAATATTCCTTGTGAGGGTGATATGCGCAAATTTTTTGAGCAAGCCTTAAGTTGCATTCATGTCAAACACTGCGTTAATCCCTTTAGAGATAAAGTGTTTCACTACCCGCAGCAGTTTCTCATCAACCAGGCTGTCCCTTAAATTGATGCGATGTCATACCGTGTCGAACTCCCCTTGTTGGAACAATTCTTATTAGTTGGACAGAATCAGAAGCTGTAACGGACCCCGATACCGAAGGTGCGCGGATTGCCGAAGGAGACAAGCGAACTGGCACTATTCTGGCTTACTGAGGTGATATATTCTTCATCAGTCAGGTTTTTACAGTAGGCGTAGATATCATAGCCTTTGAAGCGATAACCGATCTTGACATCAGCAGAGATGTAACTATCTACCTCGCTGAACTCTGCTCTGGCATCATCATAGTAAGGAACTTTGCCAATACTCGTCACATCCCCACGAGCATAAAAGCCGCCGGGATGAAAGTAGACAACACCGATTCGCTCTGTATGTGACGGAGTATTCACGATTGACTCACCGTCGTAAACAGCCGTGCCGGTATCGTAGTCGTCATATTCCGCATCAATGATGCCAATGGCTGCGGTCAATTCGATGGAATCGGTCAGGAAGTAGGTCAACTCCAATTCCGCGCCCAGGGAGTGGGCGCTGTCTGCGTTACCGGTTACCCACATCCCATTTTGGAATTTGCTGATATGAATATCTTCGATATCCATGTAAAAAACAGCGGCGGCAAGACGTGCGCGGTTAAACTCCCCTTTGACGCCGATTTCATAGTTGGTTGACCGCTGGGGTTCAAAGGTATTGTCTTCCTCGGAACCAGAGGAGGCAACATAATCGAAACCGCCGGGCATGTAGCCTTGCGCCATAGAAACGTAAGTGTTCCAATTGTCGTTCAAACGGTATGAAAGCGCAACCTTGGGCAAAAAGACGTCCCAGGTTTCATCCGCCTGCAAAGAATAATAGGGATCACTGCTGACCCCGACCCGGCCAAAGTATGTATCAAGATCCATCTCTTTGTCGATCTGCTGATAGCGAGCCCCAAGGGTTAATTCAAAGCTGCTGAGAAAGGGAATCATGACCTGCCCGAACACAGCCATGGTGTCACTTTCAGTTACAGATTCGGCATTCAATTCGGAAGCAGATCCGGAGGAACCAAACTGAGTACCGTATGGCCCCTGCTCCACCTCCTCGGTTTCGAAATATACACCGGCAACCCAACGTATGCCCTCCGTATTATTACTCACCAATCTCAGCTCTTCAGCCCAGGTTTCAGTCTCGCTGTCAGAAAACGTAAGAAGTCCGTCATAATTGTTATTTGACATTTTATCTTTATCACTGACGCTTTCTGATTCAAGCGCTCTGTGGGTGGTGGTGGAACTGAAAGTTACCGAATCGAACGCGTACTTCAGATGAAGACTCTGCGCCAGGCTGTCTATCTGTGAAAATGTGTCTACATCATAGGAGATATGCTCGGCATCGTCCCGGCTGAACTCGCCGGCGTCGGTTCCGGCGGACAAGCCATAACCAGCCGGCCAGTTTTCTTCATAAGAATCTTTTGATAAAGTGAACTTTGCCGAGAACCTGTCGGTGGGCATATACAGCAGGAACGCACCGAGGTTGTAGGTATTGCTCTCATTGGCTTCGTCGTCACCTGTGTAGTCGTTCGTGATCCAGCCGTCATCCTGCCGATAACGACCGTTCAGCCCGAGATAGAGCTTATCCTGGATGAGAGGGCCATTGACATTGAAAGAGCCCTGAATGTCATTGTAGCTGCCGTATTCGGTGCCGACATTTCCATGCCATTCGTTTCCCGGTTCCTTGGTCACCACCTTGATAACCGCACCGATGGCGTCCTTGCCATAGAGCGTGCCCTGGGGACCGCGCAAAATCTCGACCCGCTCGGCATTGAGCAGCGAAGCGTCAAAACCGCTGCTATTGCTGTAGGCTACCCCATCAATATAGATGACCACCGGGTAGTTACCGGTATGGTACGAGACGTTCAATCCCCTGAAATTTAAGTTGTTGTGAAAGCCGGATCTAAAAGTCATATTAGGGATATCATTGACAACCCCAGGGATATCCTCAATCCCCTTTTCCTTGAGAACCTCATCGTCGATGACCGTTATACTCTGCGGAACATCGGTGATGTCCTCCTCAACCTTGTTGGCCGTAACGGTAATGGTTTCCAGTGCTTTTTCTGCAGGATCTTCCGCCCGGACCAAACCAGCTCCAAAGAGACTCACTACAGCAGCTAAGCAGGCAAGTGTTGTTTTAATGCGCATCCTTTTTCTCCTGATCTAAG
>JAKSBO010000170.1 GCA_022361095.1 Desulfobacterales bacterium
AAGATCTGAGTAACTTACCCAGACTTTCTTATAAAACATAATGCGTTTTGATGAGATCTATCTCTTATTTCCATAAATTAAGGATCTGTTTCATAAAATCAAATCAAAAAGTAACGTTGGTGTGAACGGCAAAAAATACTGATCCGTTATTCGATTTTTTAAAAAAATGGATATTATGCTATGACAATCGAAAATTTTTCGCTAATATACAATAATCAGATCAACCCATAACACATTATCGTCATTATATAATTTAAGCCTCACCTATATGGATATTTTCGTCTATCGGCCATTATCCATTATAGAATTTTAAAAGAATAAATAGTGTCTGACCTGAGTAACGTACCCGGACTTTCTTTTAAAAACGTGAACTGTCAAAAAGGAAAGCAGCCATGATAAAGAGACATAAACTCGGTACCCGGATATTATTCCCCGTTATCAGTATTATCGCCATTTTCTCAATCATTTTCTTTATTTTAGGGAACGCTGTGGTTAAGAAAATGATCTACACCAACCTTAACACCACCATTGAGTCAAAAGTGTCGGATATTAATACCAGTATTGCCCGGATATCCGGCAAGATGCTTTCTTTGGCATCGCTTTTCAGCAGAGCTGATCCAGTCCAGGATGCATATGCACTTGCGTATTCGGGAGATATATCAAATGAAAAAGATCCGGAAATGGAGAACGCAAGAAAATCGCTGAGGTCGTTTTTCGCATCATTGGAACAAGGGTATAAAGCGGCATTAAACGCCAACAACTTCAGAATACATTTTCATCTGCCACCGGCCCGGAGCCTTTTACGACTTTGGAAACCCCGCCAGAATGTCAGTGACGATCTCAGATCTTTCAGGGATACCATTCTTACCATCAGTAAAGGCGAGCATAAGGTGATCAAAGGCATTGAGATCGGAAGAGGTGGATTTGCCATCAGAGGGCTTGCACCCATTTATTCCGATGACAATACATACTTAGGTTCTGTGGAGGTTCTTTCAACATTTGACCCCCTTGTTAAATACAGCATATCCAATGAAAATGAATTTATTGCAGTATATATGAACAAAGAATTCTTACCCATTGCCACCAGACTGCAGAACCCGAAAAAAAATCCGATCCTAGGCAATGATTTTGTTTTTGTCAGTTCAAGCCACAAAGAGATTACCGATAAAGTGATATCATCGGACATTCTGATGTCAGGTAAAAATGTGGTTTACAAAGAACGGTCAGGTAACTACATGGTGGCGGCGGTACCCTTAAAAAGCTTCAATGGGCAGCAAATAGGGGTTCTTGTCTACTTAAATGACGTATCTGCAGCATTTAAAAGCCTTTCAAATCTTAAATGGGCAACAGCAATTCTTTGCCTTATTCTTCTTTTAGGCATCACCACCCCCGTATGGTTTGTTGTAAGGGGGGTCACCATTCCCCTTGGACGTGTCATAAAAACCTTGGACAACAGCGCAAACCAGGTGTCCGATGCGTCCCGCCAGGTGTCTGAGGCCAGTATCTCCCTTGCAGAAGGATCAACCGAACAAGCCGCATCCATTCAGGAGACCTCTGCGTCCCTGGAAGAGATCGCTTCTATGACCGGAAAAAATGCTGAGAATTCGAAACAAGCCAATCGGTTAATGGCCCAGGCCAGCCATGTTGTTGAAAAAGCGGGACAGGCAATGGGCGAACTGACGCAATCCATGGGAAAAATCAATAATTCAAGCGAGGAGATTTTTAAAATCATCAAAACAATTGATGAAATTGCCTTCCAGACAAATCTCTTGGCGTTGAACGCTGCAGTTGAGGCTGCCCGGGCCGGGGAGGCTGGCGCCGGGTTTGCCGTGGTTGCCGACGAGGTCAGGAACCTTGCCATGAGGGCCGCAGAAGCTGCAAAAAATACCGCCCAAATGATCCAGGAGACCATTGAAAGAGTTAAAACCGGCAGTGAGACGGCTGCGCGGACCAACGACACATTTAAGGAAGTCAGCCAAAGTACGGCCAAAGTGCAACATCTTGTGGAAAAAATAGCTGGGGCATCCAATGAGCAGGCCCAGGGCGTAGAGCAGGTCAATATCTCTGTGGCGCAAATGGATAAGGTGGTTCAGCAGAACGCAGCCAGCGCGGAAGAGTCTGCAAGCGCCTCACAGGAACTGAATGCCCAGTCAGAGCAAATGAAAGAATTTGTAAAAGAGCTGACGGTCATTGCCAA
This sequence comes from Desulfobacterales bacterium, assembly GCA_022361095.1. GTDB lineage: Bacteria > Desulfobacterota > Desulfobacteria > Desulfobacterales > Desulfobacteraceae > Desulfobacter. Next base: position 2,198 of record JAKSBO010000170.1, read on the forward strand.
TGGTTCGGCAATACTCAGACCGGGGCACGCCAAAGAAAATTCATAAACCCATTATGCCGTATGTGTTGAACCTGCATGTTTTGCCTGGACCATGTAATATAAAACCGGCACCGCCATCCTGGAGATGAGCAGGGAGGCGATCTCACCAAACATCAGTGAAATGGCAAGGCCCTGGAAAATCGGATCCGCCAGGATCACCGAGGCGCCCACAACAACAGCCAGGGCGGTCAGCAGCATGGGCCGGAACCGGATGGCACCGGCTTCCACCACGGCCTCTGCCAGGGGCAGGCCATGGCTTCGCCGCAGTTCAATGAAATCCACCAGAATAATGGAATTTCTCACCACGATTCCTGCGCCCGCCATAAATCCGATCATTGAGGTGGCCGTAAAAAAGGCCCCCAACGCCCAGTGCGCGGGCAGGATGCCGATCAAAGAGAACGGAATGGCCGCCATCACCACCAGCGGGGTTACATAACTTTTAAACCACCCCACCATGAGCATATAAATGAGCACCATGACCACGCAGAACGCCAGCCCCAGATCCCGGAACACCTCCAGGGTAATATGCCATTCCCCGTCCCATTTGATGGCGGGCTCGGCCTGGCTGAACGGCTGATTTAAGTTGTAGACGGCAACATGGCCCTGG
>JAKSBO010000358.1 GCA_022361095.1 Desulfobacterales bacterium
ATGATGGCCCTGGCCATGGTCGTCGTCTCCTCCATGATCGGCGCCAAAGGCCTGGGACTTGAAGTTCTTCTGGCCATTAACCGCATTGAAGTGGGCCGGGGATTTGAGGCGGGTCTGTGTATCGTTTTCATGGCCATCATCATTGACCGCATCACATTTGCCTTGGCAACAAAAAAGAAGCACTGAGGGCCACGGCCCTGATATCCAAATATTTTAATTAAGGAGAAAAAAATGAGACCGATTAAAAAAAGTGTGCTGATGTTTATGGCCATAACCATTGCCTTGGTATTCATGGGCGGATTTACGCCGGCCGCAGCAAAAAAAACCATTGTTTTTGCCGACCTGGGGTGGGACAGTGCCCAGGTACACAACCGTATTGCCGGCTTTATCATCCAAAAAGGGTTGGGGTATCCCGTTAAATATGTCCAGGGTGAAACCGTGATGCTCAATACGGCCCTGATCCAGGCCAAGGGCGCGGAAGCCCCCAATGTCAATATGGAAACCTGGACGGAAAACTGGCAGGATCTTTACGACGAGGGGCTTGCCAAGGGAAAAGATCCCGGGACCAATGAAGGGTTCATTAACCTTGGGGCCAATTTTCCCAACAGCGTCCAGGGATGGTATGTGCCAAAATATGTGGTGGAAGGCGACAAAGCACGTGGCATCAAACCCATGGCGCCCGGCCTTAAATCCGTGTCCGATCTGCCCAAATACTGGAAATTATTCAAAGACCCCGAAGATCCTTCAAAGGGAATTTTCTACAGTTGTATCCCCGGCTGGTCATGCGCCCTGGTCAATGAGAAAAAATTTGAAGCATACGGCATCAAAGGAGAATACAATATCATGCAGCCCGGCAGCGGCCCTGCCCTGGCCGCTTCCATGGAAACCGCCTACAAACGTAAAAAACCTTGGCTGGGCTATTATTGGGCACCGACATGGGTCCTTGGCAAGCTGGATATGTATCAACTTGAGGAACCCCCGTTTGACCAGAAAATCTGGGACACAACAAAGGCCTGCGCCTATCCTGCCGTAAAATGCGATATTCTTGTCCACAAAAAACTGCCCGGGCAAGCCCCTGAGGTTGTTGAGATGCTAAAAAAATATGAAACCACGCTGGAGATAAACAACAAGTTCCTGGCGTATATGCAGAACAATAAAGCCAAAACGGATGAAACAGCCCAATGGTTTCTCAGAGAGTACGAAAATTTGTGGACCCAGTGGGTTCCTGCGGATGTTGCCGCCAGGGTAAAAGCTGCGATGAAATAAGAGCCGCGGGCTGACCTGGCCGATTAGCATTTACTTAACCTGTAACGAAATATGGAAATCATTCATATGGGATAGCCTGATTTGAAAATCTGGCTATCCCATGGACCTGCACGCCTATTTTCTCAAGTTCGAGAGCCAGGGCAGAACAGTCACCCTGGAACTGCCGGATCTGCCCCCAAAAGTTGCACGACTGGCGGTTTAAAGAGGACAAAACATAGACTTGCAGCAGTTTTTTGTATAATTTTAATC
>JAKSBO010000813.1 GCA_022361095.1 Desulfobacterales bacterium
ATCATGTGTTGCCTGATCTTTGCCATTGCCCTGGACAAAGTCGGGCTGACAAAACGCCTGGGGTATTATATTATTAAAAAAGCGGGCAATTCCGTCACAAAGTTTACCTTTATCATTGCCATGGGCTTGGGAATTTCATCCTCTTTCATGCATGATGCAGCAGCGTGTGCCATCGGCATCGTGACCATGCTTCCGTTGATGCGGGCCGTGGGTATTGACCCCAATACCAATACGGCAAAATTCATGATGCTCTCCCTGCCCTTTGCCTGCTCCTGCGGCGGCATGGGAACACTCGTGGGCGGTGGCCGGTGCATGGTGTCCGCTGCATTTTTAAAGGAGTTCACGGGTATTGAGATCACCTTTTTTGAATGGATCAAATATTGTATGCCGGCAGCCATTGTCTGTGTGCCCGTTGCGGTTCTTATTACCTACTTTGTTTACCGGCCCGACCCCAAATTCAAGCTGCCTGATTTTGATGAGGATTTAGGCCCTATGACAGCAGCAGAGAAAAAAACATTGATCATCATTGCGCTCTCCTTTTTGGCCTGGCTCACAAAAGGCATCCACGGCTTTCACTATTCAATCACCGGTATGGTGGGCGTGACCTGCCTGGTGCTGTTCGGCGTATTGAAATGGCGGGACATCAATGACAACCTGGAATGGGGTACGGCCCTGTTTATTTTCGGCGGTGGTATCTCCCTAGGCCTTGCCATGGGATATTCCGGGGCCGCGGATTATTTTGCCAACCTGTTCTTCCCGCTGATCCAGGGCAAAGGCTGGCTGGTGCTCTTTGTGGGTGTGGCCGTGTTTGGTGCCCTTGTGACCAATGCCATGGCCAATGTGGCGGCAGCGGCGTTGATCCTGCCCATTGTTATCCCCATAGCCCAGCTTGAAGGCGTCAACCCGGCCATCCTGGCACTGGGGCTTGGAATGGCCACATCTTTTGCCATGCTGCTGGTCATCGGTTGTCCGCCCAATGCCATTGCCTATTCATACAAGTACTTTAAATCCTCGGATCTGACAAAGCTGGGTCTTGTGGCAACCCCCACCCTGCTCTTGATCCTGGTGGGCGTGGTATGTACATGGTGGAAGATTTTAGGTTTAATATAACGGCCAGGGGCGGGCCTGACATATCAGTTGCCGGGCACAGCCCACAACAAAGTTTGAAAGATCTGAGTAGCTTACCCAGACTTTCTTATGACAGCCACAGGCTGACCTGACATATCAGCTGCCAGGCACAGCCCACAGCAAAGTTTGAAAGATCTGAGTAGCTTACCCAGGCTTTCTTATAAAAAAAGGATACCCTGAACCTGATGGAGATCAATACCTTGGAAAATGATACCGGCAAAGTTGTCCGGGTGCTGCTGGTAGACGATGAGGAGCGCTTTAGGCAAGCCATTGCCCGGCGTCTGGAGCGACGGCATATGATTGTCAGCCAGGTGCCGGACGGGGCATCCTGCCTGGAATACCTTAGTACCCATGAAGCTGATGTGGTGGTGCTGGATATGAAGATGCCGGGCATGTCGGGCATGGAGACCTTTGAGGCCGTCAACAAGTACCACCCGGGCCTGCAGGTGATTTTTCTAACCGGGAATGCCGGGATCACCGACGGGGTGGAAGGGATCAGGGCCGGTGCCTTTGACTACCTGGCCAAACCTGTGGAGATTGATCACCTGGCCGGCAAAATCCGCCAGGCCTGGGAACTCAAACGGCTGGAGGCGGCCCGGGAGCGGGATAAGATTTTCAGGCGGCGACTGGAAAAACGCATGATACACACCCAGCGACTGGCCTCCCTCGGCACCATGTCCACAGGCATTGCCCATGAAATCAACAATCCGCTGGCCATTATCAAGGAGTCGGCCGGATTCATGCGTACGGTGCTGGCGGACTCGGATCAGATTCCGGAAAAAAAGATGCTTTTTAAAGGACTCGACAAAATAGAGAAAAGTGTAGATAGAGCCGGACGGATTACACACCAGTTGCTGGGCTACGTCCGAAAACACGGCCGGGATCTCACCCCGGTGGATATCCGTCAGCTCACCGAGGATACCGTGGTATTGATTAAACAGAAGACACAAGCTAAAAAAGTCTCTGTAAAATGGGATACCAAGCCCGGGCACCCCATGCGGATGTACACTGATCCGTTCCAGGTCCGCCAGGTCTTGATCAATTTATTGGAAAACGCGGTGGATGCCGTGGAGCCCGGCGGACGGATCCGCCTCTCCCTTTATAGAAAGGATGAGGCGGTATGCCTTGAAGTCCGGGATAACGGCAGCGGGATCACCCCGGAAAATATTGAGAAAATATTTGATCCTTTTTTCACCACCAAGCCCAATGTGCCGGAAAATGAGTCCGGCACAGGACTTGGACTGTTTGTGGTCCATAAAATCATGGCCGCACTTTCGGGCAGCATCCAGGTGGAATCAGAACCCGGACAAGGCGCGCTCTTTACGATCTGCCTGCCTGAATGGCATCCGGAATAACGGCCATGGGCCGACCTGGTCTATCAACACCCAGGCTCGTCCCACAACAAAACATGAAAGAAACTTAGTAGCTTATTGGTACTTTCATATGAACACCCATGGGCCGGCCTGGCATATCAACTGCCGGGCATAGCCTGCAACAAAGTTTGAAAAATCTGAGCAACTTACCCAGACTTTCTTATAAAGAATTCTTTAAGGAGATAAAGCATGGTAAAAATACCGGTGAAAATATTGATCGTTGATGATGAAAAAGATTTTGTGGAGATGTTTTCCCTGCGCCTGACCCGGCAGGGGGAAAAAGTATCTGCCGCCTATTCAGGGCAGGAGGCCCTTGACCTGCTTGAAAAAAGAGAGATCGACGTGGTGATCCTGGATATACGCATGCCCGGCATGGACGGTATAGAGACTTTAAAAAAAATCAAGGCAACCCATCCCCTGGTGGAAGTGATCCTTCTCACCGGGCACGGCTCCACGGAAACCGCTGTGGCAGGTATGAAGGAAGGCGCCTTTGACTACCTGATGAAACCGGCCGATTTTGATGATATCAGTGAAAAACTGTTCAACGCCTGGACGCGCAAGGACGAACAGGAAGAGCGTATCCGCAAGGCTGAGGCCAGGCTTCTGCTGAGGCGCTCCGGAGATATTTAGTGTTTGAACGGCCCGGCAGATGGGTGACTTTGTGGGCATGTGCCCCTCTAACGGGCCGTCCAAACACGGGGGATCCATATAGAATAGAAAGGAACTTTTAGTCATGAGCCTGAGACAACGGGTATATCTTGCCAATGCCGTTCTTTTAGGAATAACGGTCATGGGGACCATTGCCATGATCTGGTATACCTATAAAACAGAAGACCTGTTCACTGGTATTGTTACAAGGCATATTCCCATGTATCAGGCTGCCGAGGCCCTTGAGACCTCTTTGCTCAACCAGAAAGGATATCTCTCCTATTATCTTCTGGACAAAAACCCCGAATGGCTCAGGCAACTGGCTGACTTCAAAAAGGATTTTGAAAACCAGTTGGCTTCTGCAAAACCCCTGGTCACCGAGGACAGGGAAAAGCAGGATCTACGCCAAATTGAATCTGTTTATGCCACGTATATTGCGGCCAAGGACAGGGTGCTGACCTTGTATGAAAGGGGTGATCCGGGTGCCGGATCAGCCCTTCACCGGGAAGTCAGGGCCAATTTCTTCAGAATTTATGAGCTGTGTGAAAAATTTAAGACCGCACATAAAAAAGCCATCGACCTTACCGTGGAAGAGAGTCACGCGGATGCCAGGAATTTGCGCTATATCGGACTTCTGGCCATTGTTACCGTGGTACTGCTCAGCCTTTTGATCAATTATATTTTCACCCGCCACATTCTGGAACCTATCCGGAAACTGGCGGCAGAAGCGGATCACCTGGGCGAAGGCCGGGTATCCGGCAACGAGGTGGCCGCATTGAAAAGCAGTGTTCATGGCTTGATTGAAAATGCAGAGCAGACCCACGCAGAACTTGTGCGAAGCCGGGAATCTTTGATGCAGTCCGAAAAAATGGCCCTGGTGGGCCAACTTGCCGCAGGCACCGCCCACTCCATCAGAAACCCCTTAACCTCCATTAAAATGCGGTTGTTCTCTTTAGGCAGATCCACCAAGCTGTCCCGGGATCAGCAGGAGAACATCAATGTTATTTCAACGGAGATCGGGCAGATTAATAAAATCCTGGAAAATTTTCTGGAATTTTCCAGGCCCCCGAAACTGACCATGACGGCACAAAGCCCGTCCCTGGTCGTGGATAACACCCTGCGGCTGCTGGAACAACGGTTAAAATCTTACGGGGTCATGGTCCAGGTCTTTCGCAACGCGCCTTTGGACGACGTGCGCCTGGACGCGGGCCAGTTCAAAGAGGTCCTGGCCAATATCATTATCAATGCCTGCGAAGCCATGGAAAAAGGCGGCCGGATCACCATCAGCGAAACCATGGATGATATCAACGCAAACAGGGACACAGCGGTCATAAGCATTCAGGATACCGGGCCCGGTATCCCCGCATCTATCCAGGACGAAGTTTTCAACCCGTTTTTCACCACTAAAGACGACGGGACGGGGTTGGGATTAAGCATCTGTTTCAATATTATCAGCGAACATGGCGGCTGCCTGGTGCTGGACAGCCGGAAGGGCAAAGGAGCCTGTTTCACGATTACGCTGCCTGCAGGGGAGGATCTCCATGGCAAAAATTCTGATCATTGACGACGACGACCAACTGAGAATCAGTTTTTCCAAACTGTTAACCGAAGAGGACTATGACGTGGTGTCTGCGGCTTCCGGGGAAGCCGGTATTGAAATCGTCAAAACAATGGCCCTGGATCTTGTGATTCTGGATGTGCGCCTACCGGGCATGAACGGGCTTGAAACATTTAAAGAGATAAAAAAACGTGATGCCACCCTGCCGGCCATTATTGTCACGGCATTCGGCACCACAGACACCGCCATTGAAGCCACCAAGGCCGGGGCCTTTGACTACCTGCTCAAGCCCTTTGACATTCCTGAAATGCTCAAACTGATCACCCAGGCCATTGATGCAGGCTATTGCATGCGCACCCCGGTGCATGTGGATGCCGGCCCTGCAACCTATTCTCCGGATGCCATTGTGGGCCAAAGTACAGGCATGCAAAAAGTGTATAAAACCATCGGCCGTGTGGCCCAGACCGATGCCACGGTGCTGATCCAGGGTGAATCGGGTACCGGCAAGGAACTGGTATCCCGGGCCGTCTACCAGCACGGAATACGGTCAGATAAAAATTTTTCCATCATCAACTGTGTGGCCATCCCGGAAAATCTTCTGGAGAGCGAGTTGTTCGGTTTTGAAAAAGGGGCATTTACCGGTGCGGCACGGCGGCATATCGGCAAAATTGAGCAGGCTGAAGGCGGTACAGTGTTCCTGGATGAAATCGGCGACATGCCCATTTCCATCCAGGCCAAAATTCTGCGGCTGCTCCAGGAACGGTGCATTGAACGGCTGGGCGGTGATGAAACCATACCCGTGGACGTGCGCATCATTGCCGCAACCAACAGGAACCTTAAAGCCGCCATTTCCCAGGGGCTTTTCAGGGAGGATCTCTATTTCCGCCTCAAAGTCGTCACCATTGAACTGCCGCCCCTCAGGGAGCGACTGGAAGATATCCACCCCCTGACCGCCCATTATCTGGAACGGTTCTCCCATGAACTGAAAATCGACAACCCCGGCATCCGGGAAGAGGCCCTGGACCTTTTGAAAACATACGAATGGCCGGGCAATGTCAGGGAACTTGCCAACCTGATCCACAAGGCCCTGATCTTTAACCGCGGCAATCCCTTGTCGGTCAGCGACCTAAGCCAGATTATCCGAAAACAGGAAACCCCGGGCGAAATTTCCCAGGGCTCAAACCATGAAGAGGCCATCCGCCAATGGGTCCACACCTGCCTGGCCCACCCGTCCAATGATCACAGCTTTGAGTTTTTTTCAGATACCATCTGCGCCATGGCCGTGGAAGAAGCCCTGAAAATATCAAACGGCAACCGCTCCCAGGCTGCCCGGCTTTTGGACATATCCCGGCCTACGCTGCATGCTAAAATAGACAAATACGGAATCAACACCATTTCATCCACCCAGGTGATCCGATAGTACTCAGTCCACCGCTGCAGCCTCAATGATTTTGTCTCTTTTTGAGGCCCATGATCAGGCGGACATCTGCCGCTCCCCGTCTGGGCGGAAATGCGCCACAGATTTGCCTGCCCTCAAGTTCATCCAGTGCTTTGTCATACCGGCTGAAAAAGGATTCAAAGGATTGAACCGTTTCATCATCCCGGCCGGCAAGGTTGCGTGTCCGCTTCAAAAAATGCCTGCCAACCGTTCTAAAATCCTGTATCTGCGCCAACAATATTTGTCTGTTTTCATGCCGCTGTTTTTCCTGGGCAATCACCGGGCCAAGCTGCCGGACAGAGCGTTCAGCCAGCACATCCCTTGGCAATTTGTATTCCCGGGTAAAGGTATTTATTGACCTACATTACTTTATCAACTTTTTAATAAAAAATAATAAAAACTATATTGACAGAAAATTGTTTGTACATATTTTATTTTCAAACAAACGGGAGGCAGACTTAAACAAGCCGACCGAGAAAACCCAAATTAATAAAAAGGAGTATGAACTATGTTTGCAAGAATGAACGAAATCGACAAAATGTTTGGGGCCATGGATCTGCTCCGCACCAAAATGGACAGGATCTTCAACGAAGTAAACAGACCTTACCTGCACGGACCGGCATTTTCTATGTGTACCAATTCACCCAGAACCAACCTGATGGAAAACGGTGACAGCTTTGAAGTCCGGGCAGAGCTTCCCGGTATCTCAAAGGATGACATTAGTATTAAAATCCAGGGCAATTACCTTGAAATCAGCGGAAAACGTTCCATTACCCCCCCTGAAGGGTATAAAGCCCACAGAAATGAAAGGGCTGCCACCACATTCTCACGCAGCTTTACCCTGCCCGATGAGGTTGATGCGGAAAAAGTCGATGCAACACTTAAAAACGGCATTTTGTACCTGACGCTGCCCAAATCAGAGGCAACCAAACCCAGACAGATCACCATCAGTTAAATACAACGGCTGTGGGCTGGCTTAGGTTTCACCTAAATTTCAACCCGCAACGCAAGTTAAAATATCTGTTTGGATAAAAAAACGGATCTAAAAAAATAAACCGACAGGAGGTTACCATGACTGGCAGAAAAGATATCGCCAAAACCGAAAACAAGACCATTGAAAAAACCCGTGAACTGAGAACCGCCACCCCCTCAGTGGACATTTATGAAAATGAAAATGAGATCCTGCTCTTTGCAGATATGCCGGGAGTTCACAAGGATGATGTCACTGTGAATATTGAAAACGGCAAACTCTCCATCTTCGGTGTTCGCCGGCTTGACCGCCAGGGCGCATCAACCTGGGAGGAGTTTGTGGACGTTGAATATGTCAGAAGCTTTTCCATCCCCCAAGCCATCAACGTAGAAGATGTGGAAGCCAAGCTCAAAGATGGGGTTCTCACCCTTCATCTGCCCAAATCCGAAGCGGCCAAACCCAGACAGATTGAAATCAAAGCCGCTTAAGGCAAGGGCCCATCTTCTTTGTGCCGGAATCAGGATGGCCGCGGCAAAACAAACGTGCCGCAGCCATCCCAGGCGCTCACCCAAAGAAACAATTCGCGTTACTTACATCAATGTTGAAATGAGCCTGTAAATAATTCTGTGTAACCGCCATTTTTCTATACGGGGAATCTACCTTCAAAATCAATGGCAAACCGGTTCATTGCCGGCTTCCACTCCCGTAGCGGCATAGTCCATTTCTTTGAGGCAGACATTATTGCCAAA
>JAKSBO010001038.1 GCA_022361095.1 Desulfobacterales bacterium
ATATTCATTATCCCACATGTCAGCCAGGCAGGAGAAAAGAAGTTGGGTGCCAACGCCCTTTTTTCTTGCTTCCGGTTTAATACCAATGGGTCCAAAGAATCCTTTTAATGTGGCATTGTAGCAGGCAAAGCCGATGATTCTTCGGTCTTTTACACCGATAAAACATGAGACAGGCATGTTTGAGAAACTTCTTTCACATTCGTTGGCCCAGCTTTCATTAAATTCCCTCTGGACAAATTTAATCACTTTGCTTTTGTCGCAGGATAGCGGCCGGACAATTTTAAATTGGCCGGTAAAAAATTCCTTTTGATACTGTTCGAACTGCAACTCATAGAGTTTTATCAATAAATCCGGCAAGGTTGCCTTCCTTTGTTAAATTTGAGCGTATCCGGCATTAAACGCTTCCCGCCCAAAAAATGCAACGGTCAGTTTGATCAATTAAGACGCAGATATGATATATAAGTCAAGCCTTTCCGGCACCGGACCATGATATTTATTTTTGAAAGAAAAACATGTAGTATCCCGGGCAATGGCTGATATCATACAGGTATTAATTTTTTAACTCTGCTGCCAAGGAGCTGATATGTTTCAAAGCGTTATGGGGCTGTTTGTATTTTTAGGTATTGCTGTTTTATTAAGCGAAAATAAAAAAAAGATCTCCGCCAGACTGATCATTTCAGCAATTGCATTGCAACTTGTTTTTGGCGTGGTAACATTGAAATTTGCGTGGATACGCCAGGGCTTTCTTTATTTAAACGGCTTGGTCGCAGCAATTTCAAAGGCAACCGGGGAGGGTACGGCCATGGTGTTCGGATATGTTGGCGGCGGTGCACTGCCTTTCCAGGAATCCCATTCCGGGGCGTCATTTATCCTTGCTTTTCAAGCGTTGCCTTTAATTTTAGTAATGAGCGCATTGTCGGCGTTGTTGTTTTATTGGAAAATTATCCCTGCCCTAGTGCGTTTTTTCAGTATGATTCTCAATAAAACACTGGGCACCGGAGGCGCAGAAGGCATCGGGATTTCGGCCAATATTTTTGTGGGTATGGTTGAGGCGCCTTTATTGGTCAAACCCTATTTAGGGGCCATGACCCGCAGTGAACTGTTTACATTGATGACCTGCGGTATGGCCACCATTGCAGGCACTGTCATGATGCTTTATGCGACAATCCTTAAGTCTGTGATCCCCGGTATTCTAGGCCATATTCTTACTGCATCCATCATCAGTGCACCGGCTGCGATTTTAATTGCAAAGGTCATGATCCCTGAAACCAAAGATGTAACAGAAGGCCGGCTCTCCACGCCAACGGTATATAAAAGCGTCATGGATGCCGTTACCAAGGGCACGGTGTCCGGCATTGATCTGCTGATTAATATCGTGGCCATGATCATCGTTCTTGTGGCCATGGTGAGCCTGGTAAATATAACACTTGGAGTGTTGCCGGTGTTCAACGGAGAGCCGTTTACCCTGCAGCGGATTTTAGGCTGGGTTATGGCGCCTGCAACATGGCTCATGGGCATTCCCTGGTCCGAAGCGCCTGCTACCGGTGCGTTGATGGGAACCAAAACCATTCTTAACGAATTCATCGCATATCTTGATCTGACACGCCTTGCGCCAGGCGAAATAAGTGAACGCAGCCGTATTATCATCTCATATGCCATGTGCGGTTTTGCAAATCCCGGCAGCCTGGGTATTATGATCGGCGGTATGGGGGCCATGGTGCCGGAGCGAAGGGATGAAATCGTATCTTTGGGATTTCGTTCCATCATTGCCGGCACTTTGGCTACATGTATGACCGGCGCCGTTGCCGGGATGTTTTTATAGTGTTTGAACAGTTCTGATACATTTATCCTTTATGACCACTGCTTTTTGATTCTTCATTTATACCGGATGAAACTGATTATGTGTATCTGGCAGCTATATACAGGCAAAAAACGAACGTAGTTTAGGCCTTTATTGGTAAGGATTGTGGTGGAAAAATATATACAAAGCGCTCACTCAAGACCAAGCCAAAAATCTGAAAAAATAAGAAGTTTTGGACCGTTGATTTTTAATAATAGCCTGAACTTTTCGATCCATCATTGAAGGGATTCCGATTTTGACATAGTCTACAGATTTGAAATCTAAGCGAATCCCCCCACAATGCTTCGGTTATTGAATGTTGTTTCCGGAAAGGCACGAGCGAGCCCAAATACCATAAATGCTTGGTCTATATTGGGATACACTATTTCAATAAGTTATTGACTAATACCAGAACAACAACTACACTTTAATACTTGAATAACTACTACACTCATCCGGTATTTCGTAACCAAAAACCTTTTTATAGGAGCATTTCATGAAAAAAACGTTTTTCTTACTTGTATGCGTTGTACTTTTAGTCACACCAAGATTATCGTTTGCTGGGGGGGGTGTTACTGTACCAGGATTTTATCCAGCCGTTTACTCTTCATCTGTCTCATGTTCTTATTACCTCTACATGACAAATATATCTGGATCAAAAATAGACGTAACTATAAAGTTCTACAACAATGCAGGCGCAGAGGTAGACTTAGATAACTCAAACTCAGTTCTTGTCGTCAATGCTTATGGCCCATCAGGCACAACAGGCAACCACGAGTTAAAAACAACTGATGGAACATTCACTATGAATCCTGAAGAGATATACCATGTTACTGTAAGGAGGATTAATGACAGTACTACGCAAATTTTTAGTGGAAATATCACATGGAAAGCATTCGATGATTCTAATAATGAAGTTACCCTTGTCGATAAAGCACTTGTAGTAAATGCTTTTGTTGGATATCGTTCCGACACAAACGGTTTAAATGTTAGATATAACTTTCCTGTAAATGGAAATTTGCCTTTTTGATTTTCGTTTCCTTTATTTACACCGGTTTAATATTCAAGGGGCCTGACGTTTGAGCCAAAAGTCAGGCCCCTTACGCTTTTGTTTTGGGGGTATGGCCATTATTTTTAATTTAGCTTCAAATCCAACATAGGGAATGAACGGAAAAATATTTTTAGCTATATGGTGTGAACCCCGCCAAGCAATACCTGGATGGCCTTCGAGAAAAACAGAGAGCGGCGGAGCAACGCCCAAAACCGCTAAAGGATCTGGGCTTTAGGTGACTGCCTGAGGAACGAAAATGCTTCCACTCCGAGGCTCCCCAAAAGACATGTGACCGTGCTGCAATTTTAACTCAAATCGTTTCATTGCCAGTATTGAATAGCCATTATCAATCAACCATTCTTTCATTTCTAACAAATCGACGGTGAATGTCCTCCCCCCCCTTATCTCATGGATTTCATGCTCGTGTTCATCTAAGGTTATTAGGCACGTTGATATTTTTTTCTTTGTACATCTATTCCACAGCAAACTGGGTAAATAATTTGGATGAATGTGGTGGTATCTGATTTCTTAGTAATAGCAATTCTCAAGCTTTTATTTGTGGCGAATAAAAAAAATTAGATTGTTATGACTTTCTTCAAACTTTCAAGCGTTTCATGCTTTATTGTGCCCGCCAGGGCATTGGGGGGAGTAGTATGAAAAGCACAGGAGATGGCGAACCAATAGCGAGCTTTATGTCTATCATTCAGGCCCAAAGCCATTATCGAAAGGAATGTTGACTACTTCTGTTATTGATTGTATCAAGATCCAAATCTTATTAAAGTATAAACAGAACCGAAAACGCCCATTTTTTATAGTCCAGAGTTTTGATATTCCGGGCTGCAGATAGTACCAGCAGCGGGTGTCCTGTGAGATATTTCCGCCCAGTGTTCCCTGTTTGCGGATCTGGGGAGAGGAGACTTCTCCGGCCGCATCGGCAAAGCTCATCACCTGTCCTGTCTCTTTTGATGTCACCTGTCCGTCGCTGACAATGAAATCTTCAGGCCTGCCGCCCGTTGACGTTCAAGGTAATGAGCCGCTCTGCCACTTTGACGGTGGGCGCGGCTTGTGCCTGGGCATGGCCGTCGAGTAATCCCGCCGGTTCATCCCCCCCCGGTCTGGCGTGTTTTCCCACATCGTTACAATCACATATGTCGGTTTTCTTTTTGAAGTCAAATCCCGATATTAAGAGGCTGCGTTTATGTTGATTTATTTTTAACCCCAATTGCATGACATTTTATGCAATTGGGTCGGTTTTTTATAAGAAAATTTCCAGCAAGCAACTGGATTCTTTCTGTCTTTGTTGTGGGCCGAAGCCTCGGTGTCGATAGACCAAGGACGGCCCGTGGTCGTTA
>JAKSBO010000221.1 GCA_022361095.1 Desulfobacterales bacterium
ACTGGATGTGCGGATTATTGATGCCGACCCTGAAAACATCCCGGATCTGCCCAACGCCGCTGGGCTTGTTCTCATCCCTGACGCCTTTGGCCGCCCGGACGATCACAATGCGGCAAGCCGGTTTCTGTTAACGGCTTTTTGCCTGGCATCAAAAAACGGCCCCTATCTCACAGCAAGTGCCAAGGCCGGGGGCGGCTTCATGACCTGCGTCAGCTTTCTTGGCGGCGGATTCGGGTTTAAACATTTTGAACCCCGAATCAGCCCGGTTTACGGCGGCATGGCAGGTCTTGCCAAAACAGCCGCCCTGGAGTGGAAACAGGTTTTATGCCGGGCCCTTGACCTGCCGTTTGATTCCAAATCCATAAAACAGAATGCCGACGCCGCCGTTGCGATGATGATGACCCGGGGTGCCGTGGAGATGGGGCTTGACGGCGAGCACTGTTACATTCCCGAGCTTGTATCCAAACCTGTCCGTGAACCTTTGGAAATCAATTTGGATAAATCCGATGTTGTGATCATTTCCGGCGGAGCCCGGGGGGTTACGGCGTCTTGCGCCATTGCCCTTGCCAGGCAGTGCAGATCCAAAATAGCACTGTGGGGCAGATCCAAACCGCCCTTTGACGAACCGGCATGGCTTAAAGGTTTGGAAACCCCTGCTCAAATGAAAAAAGCCATTTTTGACAATGCCTTTGACAATGAAAAACCTACCCCGGCCCGGGTGGAAGAACAATACCGCCGTTTTGCCTCTAACCGCGACATTAAATCCAACCTCGAACAGATACAAAAACAGGGGAATGACGTCGCCTACTATTGTGTGGATATCCGGGATAAAGACCTGGTCAGCGCAACCATGGAACAGGTGACCCGGCAGTTAGGGCCGGTGACCGCCCTGATTCACGGGGCCGGCGTCCTTGAAGATAAATTGATCTGTGAAAAGAGCCCCGATCAGTTCAAAACCGTGTTTCAAACCAAAATCGACGGTCTTTTTGCCCTGCTCTCTTCGTTGGATCAGGATCAACTCAAGTATCTGGTCATGTTCTCATCGGTTGCGGCAAGATTCGGCAATACCGGCCAATGCGACTATGCCATGGCCAATGAAGTGCTTAATAAAATCGCCCAATCCAAACAATCCACCCTTCCCCATTGCAGGGCAATTGCCATCAATTGGGGGCCCTGGGACGGCGGCATGGTCACGGACGCATTAAAAAGGGAATTTCAAAAACGCCGCATTGAGCTGATCCCCATCCAGGCAGGGGCAAACCAGATGGTGGCGGAGATGGGCAACGCCGACGGATCATGCATTGAGGTCGTTGTGGGCGGCGCCATACCCTCGGATGTACCGGAACCTGCGACTGCCATGAATAAAGTACTGACCCAGACGTTCAGCAGCCGGGACAGTTGTATTATTGAAGAACATAAAATCGGCAATGTACCGGTTGTTCCCCTGGCCCTGATGGTGGATCTGCTGGCCTGCGGTGCTGAAAAGAACAATCCGGGTCTTCAATTTGCCGGTATGGAAAAGGTGCAGCTTCTCAAAGGGATTTTACCCGGTGACGGAAAAACAGAAGTTCAGGTGGACATTGGAAAGTGCATCACCATGGATCATCAGTATTTTACACCCGGCCGGATTACCTCCCGGGGGAAAAACGGGCTAACCATTCAGCATGCCAGGGCCCAGGTGCTGCTGGCAGATACCCTGCCCCAACCACCGGTTTTACCGGAATCGGTATCCATGGACCTCGCTGCCTGGGACATCACTATGGATCACGCCTATGAAACCATCCTTTTCCACGAAGGCGACCTGCAGTGCATTTCCAAAATATGCGGCGTGTCTTCCAAAGGAATTGAGGTGATAACAACCACGGCACCGGACATCGGCACATGGTATAAAAAACCCCATGCGCGGCAGTGGGCCATGGACCCCATGGTGGTGGATGCGGCATTCCAGGCGGCAATTTTATGGACCTTTCATAATTGCGGACAGGTCTGCCTGCCTGCAAGCTTTGCCAATTTGCGGATTTTTAAGGCCTTCCCAAGACAAAGCGGAGATCAGGTCAGGATATTATTTACGGTCAACCACCGGGATCAGCATAAAATAAAAGGCTATTTCACCTTTTTGGATAAAAACAACACTGTCATTGCAAGCATAATGGGATTTGAGGCCGTCATGGACCCGGGCCTGCTTGATAAATTTAAATCCGCGCCTTTGTTTGACCGGGACAAAATCCTAGCCTTTGCCCAGGGGAATCCATCCGAAGCATTTGGCGAACCCTATAAGATCTTTGACAAAGACCGTGAGATTGCAAGGCTGCCGAGACCGCCCTACTTTTTCATGGATTCGGTGACAAAAGCAGACCATCCTGCCTGGCAGACCGCCCCCGGCGGATGGATAGAAACCACGTACAAAATAGATAAAGATGCCTGGTATTTTGCAGCCAACCATACCGAGACCATGCCGTTTTGCATTCTCCTTGAAGTGGCCCTTCAACCCTGCGGATGGCTTGCCGCCTATGGCGGGGCAGCCCTGATCAGCCAAGAACGGCTGCATTTCAGGAACCTTGGGGGAAAAGCCAGACTGATCAAAAATCTGACCCGGACATCCGGGCTGGTAAAAATCCGTGTCCGAATGACCGATGTGTCCAAGGCCGGCGGCATGATCATCCAAAACTTTGATATGGATGTAATCAATAAGGGCAAATCCGTTTACACAGGCACCACCAACTTTGGTTTTTTTACGGCCGATGCATTGTCCAAACAGGTGGGCATCCGTGAGCCCCAAGCATTTTCAGTTATCGATGAAAATAACCGGCAATCTGAAACTGTGCTTGAAGACCATGCGCCCTTAACCCCGGAAGATCGGAATACCGGTCCTGTTACAGGGATGCCGGGAAAAGCCTTGAGGATGATAGACAAAATCACTTTTCTTGATTTCAAGGCAGGACGCCACGGCCAAGGCGTGATCCAGGGTGAAAAACAAGTGGATCCCGATGAGTGGTTCTTCCATGCCCATTTTTATCAGGATCCGGTCTG
>JAKSBO010000660.1 GCA_022361095.1 Desulfobacterales bacterium
CCATCCATGATACCGGCATTGGCATGGATCAACAGGCGTTGGATCATCTTTTTGACGCATTTACCCAGGCAGATGGCGGCACCGCCAGAAAATTCGGTGGCACCGGACTGGGGCTGGCCATATCAAAAAACCTGGTAGAATTGATGGGAGGACAGTTTGTTGTATCCAGTACTAAAGGGAAGGGCTCATGTTTTTCCTTTACCATCCATACCCGGCCCGTAAACACAAATCATTTTACCACGATTGATCCACCCACATTGATAGCGGGTAAAAAGAGCGAGCCAATGCCGTCCTCACTTAACACCGGCCCGGCAAATATTGCCCCACAGTTTCCCCCGGCCTCCGGCACGGGCAGACACATCAATGAAAAAACAGACAAAAAGCCTGGGGATGCCGGACCGGCCCAGGAACATAAATTTTCCGATCAGGTGGGAAACATGATAAAGGAAATGGGACCTCTGCTTAATAAAAACAGCCTGGATGCCAAGGCACATGCGGCATTTCTTTCCAAAGAGCTGGAAGGCACCGTTTTTGCGAAACGTGCCAATATCCTGGCTCTTCAAATCAAACATTTTGATTTTCCCAGTGCCCGGAAAACCTTTCAGTCTCTGGAAACCGAGATCCGTAACCATGTATCTTAACAATATGACAAAAACAGACGCCGCTAAAAAGGATAAAATCTTAATTGTTGATGATACCCCGGCCAATATCGATGTGCTGGGGGGAATTCTTGCCCGGGATTATGACATCCGTGTAGCCATCAGTGGTCACATGGCCCTTGATATTGTGCATTCCGGAGAAATACCCGATCTGATTCTGCTTGATATTATGATGCCGGAAATGGACGGCTATGAAGTGGCAAGGCGTTTGAAATCCAACCAGGTTACCAGCCACATTCCCATTATTTTTGTCACCGCCAAAGTTGAAGATGCAGATGAGGCTGTGGGATTTGAGGTGGGGGCTGTGGACTATATCAGGAAACCTGTGAATGCGCCCATTACCCTTGCCCGTATCAAATCCCAGCTTGAGCTCAAGCGCTACAGGGACCAGCTCTCCTGGATGGTGAAAAAAAAATCGTACAAGGTGAAGCACTCCCAGAAAGCGTTGGAAAAAGAAAAACAAAAGCTGATACAGGTGCAGGGGGATCTTAAAGACACGTCCGAGCAGGCCCACAAAAACCAGGCCTATTTCAGGGAGCTGTTCATGAATTCGCCTTATGGCATTGTATTGCTCGGCAGGGATAAAAAAATACTCAACAGCAACAAAAGCTTTTCTGACCTGTTCGGATATGCCCATTCAGACATCGTTCTCAATGAATTCCCAGCAAGCATGCCCCAAGAGCGGGCCCAGGAAAAGATTAAAGATATCGTGCAAAAAGCATTGGCAGGCCGAACCGGCAAAACAGAAACAGGATGCCGGCATAAAAAAGGATTCTACTTCCAGGTGTCAGCCCTGGCTTATCCGATTAAAATTAATGGTGTTGTCCAGGCCGTGTTTATTTTTTTTGAAGACATTACCCAGCGAAAACAGTTCGAACAAAAACTGCACCATCAGGCTTTCCATGATGCCCTGACCGGGATTGCCAACCGACGGTATTTCACCGAACAGCTTGACAACTTTCTGGCGATGCAGAAAAAAAAAATAAGCGTTAGATTCGCTGTGCTTCTTATAGATCTGGACCGCTTTAAAAATGTCAATGACTCTTTAGGACACCAGGCCGGGGACCAGCTTTTAAAAATGGTGGTTGAAAAAATCAAACAGTGCCTGCGGAACAATGATCTTCTGGCCAGGCTGGGCGGGGACGAGTTTGCCATTCTGCTTTCTGACGTAGATTCCGACGAGCTGATCTCCACCATCGCCGGGCGTATTACAAAGGCGGCCGCATCTCCTTTTATAATTAACGGGCAGGAAGTTCGGATATCCGCCAGTATCGGGGTGGTTAACCAGACATTGAAATATGATAAGGCTGACAGTCTGATCCGGGATGCCGACCTTGCCATGTACCATGCCAAGGATTCCGGCAAAGCGCAGTTCCAGTTCTTCTCAAGCCGGATGCATGAAAGCGCTCTGACTTGCCTTACAATTGAAACCGAACTGAGAAAGGCCTTGGAGCGCAACGAACTTGTATTATATTTTCAGCCCATTATAAATATTACGTCAAAATTCATAGAAGGATTTGAGGCACTGATTCGCTGGCGTCATCCGCATCGTGGCGTGGTGCCGCCGGACCAGTTCATCTCCATTGCAGAGGAGACCGGCCTGATTCTTCCCATAGGGGACTGGGTTATTCGGGAAGGGTGCCGCAAACTGCTACAGTTAAAGGAAAAAACAGGCCAATTGCTGACCATGAATCTCAATGTGTCCATCAAGCAATTCCTGCAGAATGACTTTACCGACAAACTTAAAAACGAAATTTCAAAAACCGGGTTATCCCCCCGGTATATCAAACTTGAGTTCACAGAGTCCCTTTTAATGGAACATACACAACACGCCCTTAAAAAACTGTATATTCTGCGGGACCTTGGGGTCAAATTAGCCATTGATGATTTCGGCACAGGCTATTCATCGCTCTCCTATTTGCAGCAATTTCCCATTGACCAGATCAAAATTGACCGTTCCTTTATCAATGCCATGGAACAGCAAAAAGAGAGTCGTGAAATAGTGAAGTCCATTCTGGCCCTGGCTAACTCACTAAACCTATCCACTGTGGCAGAAGGAGTGGAAACCCAATCACAACTGGACCTGCTGGCGGATTTTTCCTGCGGCAGCGCCCAGGGCTATTTTATCGCCAAACCCATGCCCTGGGAATCCCTGCAAAAGTTTATACCTAAAAAAATGCAAGTCCCCTGTGGCCCAATACAGTCATAGGGGACTCCCGAAGGGTGAGGCGATGATTATTATTTACTCATTTCAGATGAGTAGTCAAAGCTTTGGCGGTTTCCGTGATTTACGGTTATCATTGATAATGAATAAAAATACCAAATGCATTTGTAAACTATTTTAATAATCGTAAAATCCTTTGCCGCTCTTACGGCCAAGCCTGCCGGCGCGGACATATTTTCGCAGCAGCGGCGTGGCCCTGTACTTGGAATCCTTAAATTCTTCGTACAGAACATCCATGATGGCCAGGCA
>JAKSBO010000184.1 GCA_022361095.1 Desulfobacterales bacterium
CGGTTCTTTAGTTGTAGGAGTTATTATTTATATGTTAACAAAAAATGTGAAGCAAGAGACTCCGTATATGCTATTGGTTAATTTTGAAGATGAAGCAGATGAACAACAGATATTAGATAAAATCAAGGTTACCGTTGCTAGATATTTTGTCAGATCAAAAACTGTTGATAAACAAGGCACAGAACTTACAGTGGAGTTAAGAATTAAAGATGGTGAAACAACCTTTATTAATGAAATTAACCAGATTAACTCAGTTTCTAATGCCATGCTTGTTAGCAGCAATGAATATTCCGGGTAAGAAGGTGTTCCTATGAAATGGATAAAGATGGTATGTGTCTTCTTGTGTGTTATCCTTCTATTATTATCCATTGATGGGGTAATGGCACAGAATGATAGTTCTATGACTGAAGACAATGTAAGCAAAGTTGATGAGGTTGTATTTCCACATGATGAAGTAGTAGATGTATTTATTGACATTGATGAAGAGGATTATAATTACATGCTTGATAATGCAATGGCAGAGGAAATCGTCATGGCAGATATAACTTATAATGGTTATAGTTTTAGTAATGTAGGTATTCGACCAAAAGGAAATTCTAGTCTAAGTTCTGTAGCAAAGTCTGAAAGTGACAGATATAGTTTTAAGGTGGATTTAGACTATTATATAGGCGATCAAAGTTTTTATGGTGTTACTAAACTGAATCTCAATAACCTATTCAGCGACCCTACTATGATGGCAGAGTATTTAGGCTATGAAATGTTAGATGAATTAGATGCAGATGCATCCAGAACGACCTATGTAGCTTTGTATATTAATAACGAATATAAAGGGTTATATCTAGCAGTAGAACAAGTTAATGAAACCTTTTTAAAGGAGCATTTTGGAAATGCTAATGGTGAACTTTATAAACCAGATATGGGTGTAGGCAGTGATTTAGAGTATATTTCAGATGATGGCTTAGATTACACTGGGCTTGTACCTGAGAATTATTCGTCTTATGATAATGAAGCAATTGTCGAGTTGATTAAAGGCATTGAA
>JAKSBO010000891.1 GCA_022361095.1 Desulfobacterales bacterium
AGACTAAGTATTGCTCCGGCAATTAAATAGGTGATTGCTCTTGTGGTACTATTTCCTATGATTTAAAAAGCGTTCTTTTTAAAATAGGCCATGTAGATGATTGCCGGATTAATATCTCGTTAGGAAAAATGAAAACAGGATAAATTTCAAATAACAACCATGCAACTGAATGTAAATAGAAAAATCGAATGAACCCCATTGAGAAAAATAAAACAGAGCATTCATGATATAATTTTTCAGAACAGCCTCCCAGAAAAAGCGTTCAACAACAAAAGCAGGGCTGGTAAATTTCATCATGCAGGCATACTTGAATATACCCAGTTTCGAATTGCATCATTGAGTTAAAGATACCCCTTGTGCTGCAGATACATGACCACCTTTACAAGCAACGGAATGACAAGAAAAAGCGTGAATATTCTAACCAAATGAAAAAATGCCACAAACGACCCGTTATGATTTTCCGATTGGGCTAAAATGGCCATGCCCGTCATCCCCCCCGGAGAGAAGCCGAACAGAGCCGTGCCAAAATCCACCAACCCAAGCTTGTTGGCCAGAAATGCCATGCACAAGGCCACCGTCAACAGAATAATGGTGCTTAAAATAGCCAAGGGCATTATTTTGAGCCCCAAAGTTAAAAGGGAGCGGTCAACGGTAACCCCAAGGGTGATGCCCAGCATAATTTGAATGCCTGTGCTGACAGACGACGGCAGAACTATTCCCTTGGGTAAAAACAGAACCGTCATCCCGGAGAAGAGCATAGACCCGACCACGGCACCGCCAGGCACGTTAAAGCGTTGTGCCAAAAGGCCCCCAACCGTCCCCACCACAATAACCAGCAAGTATCTTTCCATAACTTTCATCCTGTTCAAATCCGACTTGAAATTTTTCCATACCTATATCATGCGTGACCCTAAATCAAGTCATGGCCCAGCGCAAAGTGCCGAAAAGCCTGTCCCAACCAAATTGAGAGGGCAACACGTCTTGCGGCACCTGAAACGCGATGATCCGGTTTTCAGGATGCATCATATTTTTTAGTGACAAGGTTCAGTTTCTGCATTCTGTAAGCCAAGGTTTTTCGGGCTATATTCAACTGCCGGGCTGCTGCTGAAATATTCCACCGGCCCGTGCCCGGGAAGCAGGTCGCCCGAAGCGCCTCCAAATATCTTTTTTTTTCAATTTCGTCATCGGCAGACATAGCGGGAAAGACCTGGTTTGAAATAGATGGGCCGTCTTGAACATCAAAATGCGTTTTTTCCTGCATTGCTTTATGCAGCCAGGGTGGAAAGTGTTCCGGATAAATTTGAAATTTATCACTGATGGCGGCCGACGCCATAACCGCCTGCTCAAGCTGCCTGACGTTTCCCGGCCAGGAAAAATTTTTCAGTATTTCAATGGCATCGTCTGAAAGTATTTTTTGCTCTGTTTCCGGCGCTCTTTTTAAGAAATAGGTCGCCAGAAGTTCTATGTCTTCACGCCGTTGGCGCAATGGAGGCAGGCGAATCTCCATTCCGCAAAGCCGGTAATACAAATCCTCTCTGAATTTCCCCTGGAGAACCAGGGTATTGAGGTCCTTATTGGTTGCCGCAACAATCCTTACCCTGCACGGCACCTCTTTTTCCGATCCCAGGGGCACGATTTTCTTTTCCTGAATGGCCCTTAGAATTTTTGCCTGGCAGGGCAGACTCATATCTCCGATTTCGTCCAGAAAGAGAATGCCGCCTGATGCAGCGGCAAATTTACCCTTACGATTACTCACAGCTCCGCTGAACGCCCCTTTTACATGGCCGAACAATTCACTTTCCATAAGGGACTCTGACACGGCAGCACAATTCACTGCCAAAAACGGCCTCTCTTTTTCTTTTCCTGCCTCATGAACCCGCCTGGCAATCAATTCCTTTCCAGTGCCCGTTTCCCCCAGGATCAACACGGGTATATCCGTACGCCCCGCTTTTAATGCCATCCCCAAAGCGCTTTGAATCCCAGGGGCGATTCCGACAACAACGGTTTTTTCAGGATCAATCAATCCCTGTGATTGTTTCAGCGCCTCGGCGTGCGTATCTTCTGCAGTGCGCGGACAACCTGCCGAAAAAAGCGCATATGCATACAGCGCCCCGATAACGGAAAGTCTCTCTTTCCATTTTTCAGGGAAAGGGCCGCCTGCTTTACGGTTTACGATGTTTATGACACCGTAAAGATGCCCTTGGGCCATGATCGGTGCGGAAATCATAGACTTGGTATGAAATCCGATGATATTGTCCAGTCTCGCGCTGTGGCGGGCATCCGCAACCGCCTGGTGAACCGCAATGGTTTTTTGGGATAGTGCCGCAGCACCACTGATCCCCTCCCCTACTTCAAGGAAAAACGTTCCGGTTTCAGCCATATCAACATTGGTTCCGTAGGCGAGGCAAAGCCTTGCCCCGGGGGTAAGTTTCCATATTGAAGCAGCCTCAGACGAAGATGCCCTTGTCAGTATCCGGCAAAGTGCCAAGTCGTAATTTCGGTCTCCCGGTATCCCCGGGCCTTTTTGATTAAAAAAGGAGATAAGATCTGAAAATTTCTCTCTTGATTTCATTATACGGCCTGCCTTATCGATTCACCCGCATTATAAATTCAGTATGTACGGATCAAATTTATCATTGTTTTGTTTAAAATAAAATCAGCAAAGGCATTTTGCCAATTTGGCCAATTCCGCCGAAAAAACACAATCCTTGACGCCCTTTGCTACAGGGTCCACGGCGGGAAATCTTCACCAAACCTCACAGGACAATTCACTAGGGCTAAACAATTTTGTTGACAAAAATCAATTTGTCATTTAAAAATAGCAATTGTTAACTTATTAAAATAGCACAAAATAAGCATTAACAGGGTGCAACCGGAACAAAAATTTGTCGCAAGAAGCGACACAGCAGTCACTCTTAGGCTGTGAGCAACACCTTTAGATTTCCCGCTCAATGTTTACTATCCCCCGGATA
Organism: Desulfobacterales bacterium; assembly: GCA_022361095.1. Classification (GTDB taxonomy): domain Bacteria; phylum Desulfobacterota; class Desulfobacteria; order Desulfobacterales; family Desulfobacteraceae; genus Desulfobacter. The sequence continues at coordinate 2,973 of JAKSBO010000891.1, forward strand.
TAGTCGAATAAGCAGAAGCTATATTGCGGATAGTCCCAATACTGGATATGACCTAGCTTTTTGACAAGAAAAGCATGAAATATATTCAAAGGTGTGTAAACAGAATATAATGCGAATTGGAAAGAAAAAGAAATGGCATTGGAAACCCCGCCCTATCTCAGCCGGAATATTACCGATTCTATTGGCTGTTTCCCAGTTAATTTCTACGTCACACGCTGCGCAGCCCTGTGAACTATGGTCAGGCAAAGTCCTTTCGGTTCAGGGAAATGTTGAAGTCAGCCGGGCAGGAGACGCACTATGGGAATCCATCTCCGGTCAAGATTTTTTTTGTCCGGGCGACCGTGTGCGTGTCGGAAAAAACAGCCGCGCCGCTATCCTGCTGCCCAATGAGACCCTGCTGCGGCTTGCCGAAGGCACCTCGCTCACCTTCATTAAAGAGAAGAAAGACGAAAACGCCTGGCTGGCGATGCTGGAAGGCATCATCCACTTTATCAGCCGGACGCCCCGTTCATTGAACATCAAAACTCCCTTTGTTAATGCCAGCATTGATGGCACCGAATTTGTCCTGAAGGTTGAATCGGATCAAACCGAAATCTGGGTATTCGAAGGGCAGGTGTCAGCCGGTAACGCCCAAGGCTCCCTGGTGCTGGCCGGTGGTGAAGCGGCTGTTGCCCAAAAAGGGAAAGCACCTGTGCGCAAGCTGGCGGTAAAACCGAGGGACGCAGTGCAGTGGGCCCTGTATTATCCGCCTGTCATTGATTACCGTTTAGACAATTATACCACAGGCCCGGATGCTCCGATGCTCCGCAAGGCCCTGGCATCATATAAAAGAGGTAATCTGCCCGGGGCATTTGCATGCCTGGATAATATCCCCGAAAGTTCTAGAACAGCCCAATATCATGATTTGTCAGCAAGCCTTCTCCTTACTGTTGGCCGGATAAATGAGGCACGTTCCAACATAAATCAGGCGCTTCTTCTTGATCCCAATGATGGTACTGCCTATGCACTGCAATCTGTCATTGCAGTAACGCAAAACAACACCCAAAAAGCGCTGGAACTGGCACAAAAAGGCGTTGGGCTGCACCCCCGGTCACCGGTTCCGCACATCGCACTCTCCTATGCCCTTCAGGCCCGGTTTAATATTGAAAAGGCACTGCAAAGCATGGAGCGGGCCGTTCAACTAGCGCCGCAAAACGCACTGGCCTGGGCGCGGCTGGCAGAGCTGGAGCTCTCACTGGGTTATATTGACCGGGCAAACGCTTCTGCCCGCAAAGCCGTTGAACTTGACCCGGACCAACCCCGGACACAGACCGTACTCGGCTTTGCCAACCTGAT
>JAKSBO010000973.1 GCA_022361095.1 Desulfobacterales bacterium
GGTGTGCGGGAAATGTGAAAGGGATAATTATGGTTAATAACCTTATCCAAATCCCAGTGACAATCGTTGTGAACATTCTGTTATTGTTTGCCATTTTATATCAAAAAATAATATTCCGTTTTTGTAATTCGCTAATAATATGAAAAGCAGTTTGACCGCTCCCGTAGAATTCTTCATTCACGATGTTCAATTTTTTCATTTGTTGAATGTCTTCTATAATAAGTTCGATGTCAGCCCCAGATAACCGATTTGCACCAGCAGTAACCAATTCCAGCCACTCGGTTTCGTCTCTCACCGTCACACACGGCACGCCATGAAAATACGCTTCTTTCTGCACACCGCCGGAATCAGTAACAATGACTCGAGCGTTTTTTTCCAGCATCACCATATCCAGATACCCCAAAGGATCGATGAACGTCACGGCCGGAAAATCCGCAGGCACCAATTTCTGTTTTGTTCTAGGATGCAGAGGCAGGATCACGGGCATTTCAGCGGCGATCTGGTTCAAAGCGCTAATAATGTTAAGTAGCCGCTCCGGGTTGTCCGTGTTTTCGGCTCGGTGAATAGTAGCCAGCACAAACGCTTTGGTTGTCAGTTCCAGAGTCTGCATGATTCCACTTTTTTCCAGTGCCCGGCTCCCATAATAAAGAGCCGCATCATACATCACATCCCCAACGTTGACCACGGCCTGCCTGGTTCCAGATGTCAACTGATGGGGGAACCCTTCTTTTTCAAGATTTTCGACAGCGGTTCGGGTTGGACAGAACAGCAGCGTACTCAATTGATCCACCACAATCCGGTTGATCTCCTCTGGCATATTCCGGTTGTAAGACCGCAAACCGGCCTCCACATGGGCCACCGAAATATGCAACTTGGCTGCCGCCAGGGTCCCGGCCAGGGTAGAGTCGGTGTCACCATACACCAACACCCAGTCTGGCTGTTCCCTGACAAGCACATCTTCAATGGCCTCGATCATCCGGCCCGTGTTTTTCCCATGACTGCCCCCGCCGATCCCAAGGTTGTAATCCGGCCTTGGAATTTCAAGCTCCTGGAAAAACACCTCAGACATGTTGGTATCAAAATGCTGGCCAGTATGAATGATGGTTTCTTTTACGGGCGTTACCTGATGTCCATTTTGGTTTTGTTGCGCAATGGCTCTGGACACGGTAGCGGCTTTAATAAACTGGGGCCTAGCCCCGATGATGGTGGTGATTTTTATCATTTTAGTGACTATTTACTAATTTTGTTCTTTTTTAAAAAAATCATGTGCCATCACGGACATGGGGACAAATGCATATATTTGGTCAATTAGGGGCTTGGCATATTTAATTGCACCGTAAATATAACGATCATTTGCCGGAAAATCGGCGGCCTTTTTGTTGGGTGCATCCCAAATTTCCTTGAATTCATCCTCGTTTATATCTAGTTTTTTCAAAACATAATTTTTGAGCGCTGCTATTTCTTCTTCTACACCGAACGGCTTTTCAACCTGGGTCAAGGCACTGTCTCGGGTCATGGCCCCGCTCAGTACCTGAGCAGATAGATTGATCCTGCGTTTATCAATGCCAAATTTTCTGGGCAACCAATAGGACATGACAAATTTGGTAAACAAGTTTTCATGATGGTGGCCTCCGTAATCCTGCCAGCCGAACTGCTCCTGAAGCATTTTTCTGGCATCCTGTTTTTTGTATGACAAATAATAGTAAGGCCGTATATCTCTAATTCTTCTAAAAACCCCAGCATAAATAATCTTTGGAATGGAAAGTTTAGGATAAGTTTTTAAACAGACCCCACGACCGAATTTTTTGTGGATATGGATGACATCGGCCCCGCTGGTCCATTCTTTGGGCTGCTTACCTTCAGACCTGAAATCATTGCCCCGGACAATAAATTTGACGTTCTCTTTTAAAGCAATTTTATACATTACAGCTTTGATAGCCCCATCAGTAGGGGAATCGATCCATGGAATCCCAGCCCGCATGTAGGCGTAAAGCAAATCCGTCACCTCCTCATAATCTATGACATAGGTTTCCAAATCAATATCCAAGGCCTTGGTAACTTTGTATAAATTCTGCACTGCAATTTTCGAGTTGAATCCATTATCCAAGTTTACGGCCAGAGGTCTTAACCCATATTTTTTCATCAACACCAATAGATAAGAGCTATCCACCCCGCCGCTGACCCCAACAATACAGTCATAGGATCGCCCCCGGCCCTTTACCTTCATCCGGGCAACCAGCGCCTCCCAGTCTGCCCTGCCTTTATCGCCCCTCGGATATGTATCCATCATCAATTCCTGGAAACGGCAATAATTAGACACCCCGTCGCCATCAAAGGTAATCCCTGGAATGGAGGTATCCCATATCCCTTTGCTGCACACTTGGTATGGCTTTTCTTGAAAATTCACTTTTTATATTTCCCTGTTATCGAATAGTTTTAAGATATCAGTTTTAGATGGATAGTTTACCAAGACAGCCTTTCTCTGACCATGGTACACAAACAGACTGCCAGCAGCCAAAGCATGAGCACGCCCCTGGACAAAGCCCTGCCAAAGATCTTCAAGTGACCCAGCCCCGCCACAGGCAATCACGGGAACGCCCACCGCCTCCGACACTCGCCGGATCAAATCTATATCATACCCGGTCATTGTACCGTCTCTGTCCATGGAATTAATCATGATCTCCCCTGCACCCAGGTCTGCAACCCGTTCGGCCCAAGCCACCGGGTCAATTAGGGTTTTCTCCTGCCCGTCCCGGATATACACCTTCCGCCGTTTAAACAAATTCTGTTTGACATCTATGCTGACAATAATACTTTGAGAACCAAAATATTTGGCTGCATCTGCAACGAGTCCAGGCCTATTAACTGCTCCGGAATTAATCACCACCTTTTCAGCCCCGGCTTTGAAAAGATTTTCCATCTGATATAGATTCGTAATCCCGCCCCCGACAGCAAAAGGCATGAAAGCCTCATCTCCTATCTGCCTGACCAGATCTACAGACACACACCGCCTTTCCTTGGATGCAACAATATCTACAAACACCAATTCGTCCGCTTCCAAATCATTAAAAATACGAACAGAATTAATGGGATCGCCAATGTACCGAGGACCTTTGAAGCGGACTGTCTTTACGAGGCCTTTGCCTTTGAGCAACAACGTCGGTATGATTCTGGGTCTAAACATGAATCACAAGCCTGCAAAATTTTTTAATAGACGTAGCCCGGGCTTGTGACTTTTTTCCGGATGAAACTGCACCCCTACAATATGGTCTTTTTGAAAGCCTGAATCAAAACAATTCCCGTAAGAAGTGACAAATAACCTGTCCCGAGGATCATTACATTTCACATAATAAGAATGCACAAAATAGAAATAATTGCTTTCGAATAATCCATCAAATATACGAGAGCTCTTCTCCGATTGGATAGTATTCCAACCCATGTGTGGAATTTTGAGTCCGGCAATATTGTGAAACTTCATCACTTCCGCATCTACCAGGCCCAGCCCAACAGCGTTACCTTCCTGGCTGAAATTAGTTAACAACTGCATCCCCAAGCAGATACCTAAAATAGGAACCCTATTTTTAATCACCACATGCCGGATAGCCTGATCCAGACCTTTCTCAATAAGTACCTGCATGCCCTTAGCAAAATGCCCCACCCCTGGAAGTACCAGTTTTTGAGCCGCAACCACCCCTTCCGGCGACGTTGTTATTTCTACAGAGACCCCCAGGCGCTCAAACGCCTTCTGGACCGAACGAAGATTGCCCATACCAAAGTCGAGAATGGTAATCATTTGTCTATAAACCTCCTTAACCAAAGTTCAAGATTAAGGATTTTCCAAAGTTCCTGGCCATTATTTTCTCGATTGGCAATATGCTCATCAAAAAGCCTTTGAATCTGTTTCAAATCGAAATACTCTCTTGACCTAAATCTGGATTCTGAAATAATGTCTCTGAATAATTCCTGAAAACGCACATCCCTAAACCATGTATCCTCCGGTGTTGAATAACCAACCTTATCCCTCCGGGTTCTGACTTTTTCCGGAACTACCTCTTTCATAGCTTCCCGTAAAATTACTTTGGTGACACCATCTTTATAAATCATGTCCGTGGCGGTATTCAACATTCTTTCAACAATAAGATGGTCAAGAAAAGGAAAACGGGTTTCAAGGGAAAATTTCATCCCGCTTTTATCTGCCCAAAGCAAGTGATGCTCAAATTTATGCTCAAAATGGCTGACAAATGATTCTCTCAACGTTCTGGAACCATAGAGTTTTTTGACTAACTGATTAGAAGAAACAGAAGCATACCTGGCAAAAAAACATTTGGAAACAAAATTGTTTTTTTTAAATAGCAGACTTGTTTTAAGATTTGGGGGAAGCAGTAGAAATACCCCGAATTTTAAAGCCAGCAAGGACTGGTGTTTTTGAAAATACCCCCGCAACACATTGAAGGCCTTAACCCATTTTAGTTCAAGTACTTGTTGCTTGAACAAAAACCCCACAAAATAGTGGTAACCTGCGAGATATTCATCTACCCCCTGACCGTTGAGTAACACAGTGCAATTGTTGCGTTTGGCCAGTTCCATTACCTTGAATTCAGCATATCCCGAGGTGCTTGAAACCGGTTCCTGCTGTGCTGAAATAAACAAATCCAAATCGCTTAAAAACGATGGCAACGTAGGATGTGTAAAATGAATGTTGTCAATATAACCTTCAAATTCTTCAATATATGCTGATTCATCTCCTGTCACCCCTTTTCCATACACGGCTGAAAAAGAGTGAATGTCATTCCGGCCTAAATTCCTGGAAATGGATGCGGCAATGGAAGAAGAATCAATACCACCGCTCAGACAGACGCCTATGGGCACGTCACTACGAAGTTGCATTCTCAATGACCGAAGAAAATCATCTCTGAATTCTTCCGGCCCGTCATATCCGGTAGCGGTAGTTGTGCCCAAATCATACCATCTCACAGGCCCAGAGATGCTATTGCTTTTGATTTGGATGGAATGACCATGCTGCAATTTTTTAATACCTTCAAAAAAAGTCTGGCTGGTATGGTTGGTACGATTTGAAATCAAATAGTCAAATATGATACCATCATTGGGCCTTCGCAACGCATCTGAAACCAAATGAATCGGTTCAATTTCAGAGGCAAAAATAAATGTTTCCTCATCAAAATAATAATAGAAAGGTTTGATTCCGAAACGATCCCGCGAGATAAAGACAGACCGGTCAGATTTGTTATAAACCGCAAAAGCCCACATCCCTGTAAAACGATGCTGACAAGCTGGCCCCCATTCTCGATACGCCGATAGAACGACTTCAGTATCCGTTTGGGTCGTAAAATAATGCCCCTTATCTTCCAGCTCTTTTCTCAGTTCAAGATAATTGAAAATCTCTCCATTAAAAACCAAAACATAGTTTCGATCCGCTGAATACATTGGCTGTCCACCAGCAGAACTTAAATCCAGAATGCTAAGCCTGACGAAACCGAACCCCATATTTTCATGAATGAAAATTCCATCTGAATCAGGACCACGATGTTTCATGGCATGAATCATTTGCCGTAAGGATTTGTCAAACACCGGCTGACCGTTTAAATTAATAACACCACAAATCCCACACATCAGTCTAAAATATCCTTATAAACGGCAATAATTCTATCTGCAGTGGACGATGAATCCAAACCAAGTTTAATTATTCTCTGTCGACCGTTGGTTCTTCCTTTTTCTTTTCCGAATTTCAAAGCCTGTGTAATTTTTTTAGCAACTTCCTCAGGATTAAAAGAAGTTATATAACAGCCCTCTGTATCACCGATCACCCATTCAACATCACCTACATTCGTAGAAACAATCGGACAGTTACAAGCCATTGCTTCTTTAACAACATTCGGAGACCCTTCCCTAAAAGATGAAAGAACCAAAACATCAGCAGCGTTCATATACGTTCCAATCATATCGTGCTTAACTGGATAAGGGATTAATACCTCGACATCAAACAAGGTTATTTTCTGTAATGCATCTCGAACAAGATTAAAATTTTTCTGTTGATTATTTTTAGATGAGAGGAACAGGATGTACTTTTTCCCTGCATTTAAACCAAGTTCATCTCGACTATTACTTTTGGTCGGCACGAATTTTGACAAATCGACGCCATTTGGGATAATGAAAGATTTGTTCTTTAAATAAATAATTTTGCTAATATTTTTTGACTTTGCAATTATTGCACTTAAAAAAGGTTGAATGAAATAGGTTGCAATTATCAAATAAAGACTTCTCTTATCAATCTTATTTTGTCCAATGTAACTTCCATTAGCGTCATCTCCCATTAGAGATAGAACAATTGGTTTTCCTGTACATGCGAATAAAGCCGACAATCCTGAAAGGGTATAATGAGCATGAATAATATCTATCGAGTTATGCTGTAAAAATTTACGAATTTTAATACTTGTCTTGAGATAACCTTGGATACCTTTTCCTATTATTGGTAAAAATTTAACATCAAGCCCAGCGTTTATTAGCGAGTTTCCTTGGCTCAGTATTATCGGATCGTCTTGATTATTATTTCCGCTATAAATGAAAAGAACTTTCACGAATTTTCCTTTGTACCTAAAAGCTGCAAACATCCTTTGGTCGGATATGCGGTTATGCAGCAGTAAAATGTCCGGTAACGTACTATATCCGGCCAAAGGACGCTCCCGATGGGCTCGACAGTTGTGAATTATGATCTGCCGTAGCCTTAGTAAGAAGAAGATTAGTTGTGAGCCCTTTGGGGAGGTTTGAATTACAGCGATCGATGAATTTTTTACAAAAAAATGACACACCAATGCCCCTGAACCGAACTCCAATCCATATCGTTTTGGCTCATGTTGTGTCTCGGGGTCTTA
>JAKSBO010000135.1 GCA_022361095.1 Desulfobacterales bacterium
GCCGGCGGGACCGGCACCGATGATGGCCACTTTTTCATCCCTGGGTGTGATTTCGGGTATCTCCAGGTCGTTGATATCCACCTGGTCGGCAGCAAACCGTTTCAATGTACAAATGGACAGGGGTGAATCCACGTCACCCCTTCGGCAGGCATCCTCACAGGGATGGGGGCAGATTCTGCCGATGACACCCGGCATGGGAAGTGTCCGGGTAATTACCTCCATGGCTTCTTTATACTTGCCCTGGCCGATCATAGAGACGTATCCATGTGCATTTACGCTGCCGGGGCACGCGTTGGTGCAAGGGGATTTGTCCTTTTTACTGATGGAGTATGCACCGGGAACCGCCTGGGCATAGGGTTTGAAAACAGCGGTCCTGTTGCCCATGTCCTGCTCAAAATCACTGGACAGGCTGACGGGACAGACTGCGGAACAATCCCCGCAACCCGTACATTTATCAACATCAATGTAACGGGCTTTCCGGTTTAAGGTTACGGAGAAATTACCTGCTTCTCCGGAGATTTCTTTAATATCTGACAATGTATGCAGTTCAATGTTTAAGTGCCGGCCGACCTCGACCAGTTTGGGAGAGATAATTCACATTGCGCAGTCGTTGGTGGGAAATGTCTTATCCAATTGAGACATTGCGCCCCCGATTGAGGGGCTTTTTTCCACCAAGTGGACATAGTATCCGGAGTCCGCCAAATCAATTGCAGATTGCATACCGGCGATACCGCCGCCCACAACCATCACCGAGCCGATTACATCTTGTGACATATTTTAATTCTCCTGTTGAGGTTCATGCTTTACAAAAACGTACGTGTAGGGGATAGCAATAGTAAGGCCAAGGAAATTTGAGGATTTAAAAAACGCTCCTTTTTGTGGGGAAAAATAAGAATAAGGTGCTGATCTTGGGGAAAAAAGAAAAAAACGAACAAAATTAGAATTTCTATGGATGATTAAGCTGATGTTTGGGAGATGTGTTGTTTTTGGGTCAAAATGACCCGGAATAAAAAGAGGGCTGTGTCAAAAGGAAACAATTTATTTGTAATAAAATGTAAAAAAAATCAAATGTTTACCATGAGGTGCTGTTTTGTTGTGTGATGTCAATATTGTGCCATTTATTTCAACCCCGTCCACAGTGACATTTTCTCCAAGGGTCGAGTCATATTGGATTTTGACACCCAGGCGTGTAATCCAGGAGAGTTTCTTATCAGGAATACCGGCGGGGAGTCTGTAATCCGGGATACCGGCTTGTAACATACCGCCTGCCACGGTAAGTTTTTCAAATATTTTACCTGAAAACCGTCAAGTGCAATAAAATTTTATTGCGCTTCGAACTCAAACCAAAATTCTAATTATTAGAGGCACCCACTATTAATAATTTTTTTGCAAAGGTATTTGAATTTTCTATTTCGGTTCTCTTTGGTCCGGCGGTGTCTGATCTATAAATGCCGAATCTTGATCTTTATGGTGCTGGGGATGATATTTACCGTAAGGCAGGGAGTGAATAGCCCTGTAGTTCGCCTGGCGCGCATAGGGGACATAATCTGCAATGGCTGTATTGACTGCGGTTACAATCGCACTTGCAATTAAGCCGGCTATACCGCCGCCTGAATTTCCGCCTGACAAATCAACGACAATTGTTCCATTGTATTTCCATAATTCCTGGTCCGTGCTTGTCGATTTTAAAACGCAATCAATCGACACGGTCAGATTGGATGCAATGACTATGTAGCAGAGATCCCATTTTTTTATTGTTGTAAACAAAACCGCGTCCGCCCCAAAATATTCTTTAAATTTGACAAGGGGGATGTCTGTCAAAAGCTCCGAATCATAGATCCCTTCCATTTTGAGGAGTTCGGTTGTCAGCGGATAAGGAAACGTATAATACCCTGCATAGGCTAAAGGTTCCTGGATGGTGGTTGAATAATACTCCTTGGCGTCGGCGGCCGTGGATTCATTCATAGGGGGCAAAATAAGTATGGAAAGAGGAGATTCCTCATACATGCTTGGGAATTCCTGCAATTTGGTTGTCGTTGAAGGAACACAAGCGCAAAGTGATAGAATCAGCAGTATTGACAGGCCCATGCATAATTTATTGTTCAATTGCGTCACCTTTGTTTTCTAATGATCCCTGTTTTGTTTCCGGGATTGGGGACTCTGACTCTGAATCCAGGGGGCTTTCTTTTGCCGCCATCCGTTCCAGTCGTTTCATTAAAATCCTTGATTCAGGATACAGCTTGGCTTCTTTCCGGAAAAAATAAATGGCCTCTTGGGGGTGATTTTTTTGAACGAGGATGAATCCTAATTCTGCATTAATACCAGGAGGAACAGGCGCCTTTTGTTTGTCCGATTCAGTAATGATTTTTTCTAATTCCTGTTGGTGTGCGACCAGGGCGGCTTCATTTTGATTTTTTTCCAAAGCATATAGTGTTTTGGAATAATCTCCAAAATAATACATTTTTTTTTCAGCACACCCCATCATGGCCAGGCATAAAAACCCCAAGGTTGCGCCCAATAGTATTTTTGTCATGGTATCCTGATTTCCTTTGATGAACCGCTGCCTAACAGTATTTTTCTGTTCACCACCTCTGCCCCGTCTTTAATCACAATGACATGATATTTCCCGGCGGATATTTCGTAGTGGATATTTGGCGCATTATTCAACACAATAGGTGCCAAATCATCAATGTGAACAACGGCGCCAACCGTATCACCCGTGAAATAGAGATAACTGACTTTTTCTTTCTGAATGACGGTTTCGTTAAGCCCGCATCCGCAAAAGGCCAATGCACCCACGATGCAAAGTATAAACAAATTTTTATGGATCATTTTTTCCCCTTTTTTAATATGAAAGCCTGCGTAACTTGCTCAGATCTTTCAAACTTTGTTGTGGGCTGTGCCTGGCAGTTGATATATCCGCTCAGCCCGTGGCTGTTTATATGAAAGGACCAATAACTTACTAAGTTGCTTTCATGTTTTGTTGTGGGCGAGCCTGGGTGTTGATAGACCAGGCACGCCCATGGCCGTTATTCTTGGATATACAAAGAGGCGAAATCATTTGAACGGATAAATGAGTTAAAGTCTCCCTCAATAATTTTACAAAAAGAGACTTCCGTTTCCGGCGTTTCCCCGGCAGAAGAGACGGTTTGGATCTTTCCGATCGTCTTTCCCGGCAGCGTAATCATCATGTTTGTCTGGGGATTTTTAACTTTTTTCCCCGATTTGATGACGCTGAAAGTATCTCCTGTTTTTATTTTTTGAGAAGGCCCGCCGCTGATAATCAGCAAACCCTCTTCGGCACCCAGGATATAGGATCTCCATGGCCGGTCCAGAAGATTCTCGATGATATTTGAGGATAAATTTGTAATTGCCGCATCAAGGGCCTTGTCATTTATTGATGAATCATATCCGGCTCTTTCACCTACGCCAAACACCGATCCTGATTCCGTGGATGCTTCTCCCTCTCCCTCTTCGGAATAGATAATCTCTCCGGTTCTTACGTCTATCAAACGGATATGAACCTTGGCAAAAGCGGTCTGCCGTTTGGTGCGGCTGAAGATGCCCACCTTGCCCTGATTTTTTCTGCCGAATTCAGTGACGGACCCGATTATCAGGTAGTCCGCCATATTTTTTAGCGGCCTCATCTCCCCCATGCGCAACTCTTTGGTGATTTTGTCCAGATCGACCCGTTCAATGAGTATAAATTTGTCTGTTTCAACGAGTTTTGAAGATAAGATATCAACCGCTTGTTTGCCTATACGGTCATTTTTATGATCAAGGAAAAAGCTCTGGCCGTATTTTGTTTCGTTAGAAAATCTTGCTATCGCCACTTTCCTTTTTAAGCGCGTTTTATCGCTGACGGCGTTTGTTTCCTGCCTGATTGTTTCGCTGACTTTCGGCGCCTCTTTAATCTTTTTGATTTCCGTTTTTTCAACCGTTGCACAGGATGAAAACAAAAGCATCACTGTAAGGATTATGCATGGAATCAGCCATATCTTTTTCATTAAAATCACCTTTCATAAAAAGTTGATCAATATCAAACTCTGTTTGTCAGCCATATTAAAATTTCATTAGGGCATATCACAGCCAAATTTTTAATTCAATCACTGGCGCATGGTATTGCCATGAAGGATTTGCCGGTGCCGTCTTTTTCTATATTTTAAAATCGGCTTCATGGACATTGTGTATTGATTTAATGTAAAATTAATATATATTAATAGTGTGTTTAACGATTATTTAAAGGTTATTAATCATATTATGAAAATCAGCAAAAAAAAAAAAAAAGAAAACCGGTTAAAGCTGATCAGGGCCATGACGGATCTTGTGATTGAAAACAAAGGTTCTGTGACCATGCGGGCGGTTGCCCGCAGGGCAGGGGTTGCTGATGCCACAATTTATAACTATTTTCCCACAAAGGAAGCCATCTTTTTCGCCTACTATGAGGATCATGTCAACGACGTCATAAACCAGCTTGTGGCCATGGAGACATTCCATACCTTCAGCCTCCAGGAACAGCTTCAGACTTTGTTTGACACCAGCCTTGGCCTGTACCTGCCGGACCGGGAATTTGTGGCGGTCACCTTTAAAAAGGTCTGGCTGGCCGGCAGTGGTGATTTTGCCCGGTTTAGAAAGGTAAGATCCGGCTTTCTGGCTGCCGTCAATGATATTATTGCCGCGGCCGAGGAGGCCGGGGAGATTCCGGGGCAGGTCTTTCAGGACCTGACCCGGCAGTTTTTCGCAGATGCCTACATTGCCGTTGTCCTGTACTGGCTGGCCGATGATTCCGACACATTCAAAAACACGGATGTGCTTATGGATCAGGGGCTGGATCTTGCCTGCGCCCTGTTGAAAGCCGGTGTGGCCAACAAATTGTTTGATATGGCCGTTTTTTTGTTTAAACAGCATGTGCTGACCCGCATGAGCCGATTCTCCCCCATTGAAAAAGCCGACATTAAACCCAAACGGCCCTTCATGGGAGGTCAAAATGGCCGATAACATCCCCACCACAAAACTTGGCCGTGCCCTGGCCGGCGGAAAGACTGCCGCCAAAACAGGCGGGTCCTTGCTCGGATATTACGCCAAACGCCCCTTTTTGTCTTCACAGCGCCGGCAGATTGAAAAGACAAAATCCCAGCAGGCTGGTGCCCGTGCCCTTTTTTCCGGATTAACGCTGCTCAAAGGCACTGCCCTGAAAGTGGCCCAGCAGCTCAGCCTGGAAACGGACATGCTGCCCGGGGCTGTGTGTAAGGAGTTGTCCCGGGCCTACCACCAGGTACCGCCCATCAATAAAGCGTTGGTCAGAAAAGTGATTCAAAACGAATTGGGGGCCCCGCCGGAAGAGATGTTTAAATCCTTTGACCTGGAGGCGTTTGCCGCGGCCAGCCTGGGCCAGGTCCATCGGGCAATGAGTGAAGAGGGCCTGGCTCTGGCCGTTAAAATTCAATATCCGGGCATTGCCGATACCATTGAAAATGACATGATCCTGGTTCGACAGATGCTTCGGCCGATGGTGCCGGGCCACCAACTGATGCCGGCCCTTCGGGAAGTCACGGCCCGGCTCAAAGAAGAGGTCGATTATCGCCAGGAAGCGGACAATATCACCTGTTTTGACCAGCGGCTCAATATGGAAGGCGTCCGGCTGCCCGGCGTTCACAGGGATCTGACCACCGGATCGGTATTAACTCTGACCCATCTGTCCGGCCTCCCCCTGGATACCTGGCTGACCAGCGGGCCAACGCAAAAGGAACGGCAACTTGTGGCCCGGCGGCTCAACGATATTTTTCTCAAATCATTGTACGAATGCCATGTGATTCATGCCGACCCCAATCCGGGCAATTTTATCATTGACGATGATCTCAACGTGGGCCTGGTGGATTTTGGCTGCATCAAACACCTGACCCCTGAATTTATTGAGCAGTACCGGCAGCTTGTGGCCTCGGCCGCCCATGACGA
>JAKSBO010000743.1 GCA_022361095.1 Desulfobacterales bacterium
ATCTCCTCATCCGGCGTCTTGTTTATTTTCAAGTTAATGATATGATTTTTCAGCTCTTTTTTCCACAGGGGCTTAAGGCCTGATGTGTCCGGGATAAAGGGTTTGTGTTCATAGTCAATGACAAGGGTCTCGTCTTTGGTAAAATCAATCCGGGTTTGCCAGGATTTGGCTAATTTAAGAATATACTCCAGGCGCTCTTCGCTGCGGGCCTGGTAAAGGTTGAAAATTTCAAAGGCCGGCCCAAGGTTTCCCGCTTTTACATATTTATACATCAGCTGTTTCAACGGTGCATATTCATCCAGGTCCGCCTGGGTCAGAAGGTGTCTGCCCGGATCCAGGGATTTGATATACCGGTCAAAGACCAGAACAGACATATTTTTATCCAGTTTTTTCCCGGTATAATGATCCCGTTCAAGGGCATTGACAATGGCAATGCACCGTTTGGACTGCTCATTTTGAAATGTCAGTTCGTCAATTTGTGCATGGCAAAGCGGGGCACAATAAAGAAGTGCAGAGATAATTAGCGCGGCCCAAAGCCTGTGGCCAAATTTATTAATCTGTATCATGGTCTATATTTATATCCTCTGGTGTTTCAAAACTGATCCGGCCAAGCCTGCCGGATCTAAGGTCTCTGATAATCAGTTGTGACGCTTTTTGATAATCGACATGTCCGCCTTTTTTTAGACATCCCCGGGCAGCGCCCACCGATTCAATGAGTGTCTGGGGGTCGCCGGGCAAGGGATCTAAAAACGGGTAACGCTCAACAAGGCAGTCCGGGTATCGTTCCAGTAAAAACTGTGCGGCAAAATAGGCGATTTCATGGTAGTCAACGGCGGTGTCACTGATGGCACCGGACGCAGCCAGTGCCAGTCCGCGCTGCCTGGGTTCAATCACCGGCCACAAGATACCCGGGGTATCGTAAATATCAATGTTGCCTTTCAGGCTTGTACGCTGCTGGTGCCGTGTCACAGCCGGTACATTGCCTGTCTTTGCAACTTTCCGGCCGGCCAGGGTGTTCAAGATCGTGGATTTTCCGGTGTTGGGAATGCCCACCACCATGACTTTGGCTTTCCTGGCCCTGTTCCTGTCTACCTGTGACACAAGTGATTCCAAAGCATGTGATGCCTCTTGTGCACGGGTCCCGCAGACGGCGGCAGCCAAAAGTTCCCTGTCCCGGCTAAAATACTCAAGCCAGGCCTGTGTCGCCTCTGGATCGGCAATATCGGCTTTATTGAGTACTTTCATCCGGTTTTTACCCCTGGCAATTTTCTCCAAAAAGGGATTTGAACTGGACAAGGGCAGCCTTGCATCTACTATCTCAAACAAGGCATCCACCCTGGAAATGGCACTTTTGAGCTGATTTTTTGTCTCCAGCATATGGCCGGGAAACCACTGGATATTCATTTTTCTATTTTTTTAATTTCCTGTTGAAGATTAATGGTTCTATCCGGCGGTAAGGGAGTTGACTCCACACTGTCCCTCTGGAAAAGGTACAGATATGAAAAAAGCATTGCAATAATACTGGAACCGATAAAACCGCTCACAGCCAGGGCAATGGTATATCCAATCCAGTTGTAATGGTTGTAATATCCAAAGGCGCCGCCGGCTGTAAGGCTTAAAATAAATATAAGAGCAAAAATAAAGTTCATAAGTTTATCAAAGTATAAAAGTTATGCAGATGCGCAATATTTTGTCAGGATATGGATCAATTCATCATGCAACCCTTTGTTTGAAGCTGCAAAGCCTTTTTCCGGGAATTGCCGGCCGCCTGTAAAATCCGTGACAACGCCACCTGCTTCCCTTAAAATAACTGTCCCTGCAGCAATATCATAAATATTGAGATTCATTTCCCAAAAGCCGTCCAGGCTGCCCATGGCTGCGTAACAAAGATCCAATGCCGCAGATCCGAACCGTCTGACATCCCGAAGTTTTGGCACAATTTCATTAAAAATAGGCAGGTTGTTGTCTTTGAGTCCGGCTCTCAGGCACGCAAAGCCCGTTGCCATGACGGCGTTGTCAAGCTTTTGGGTGTCAGAAACATGGATCGGGGTGCTGCCTGCAAATGCACCTTTGCCTTCTTCAGCATAAAACAGCTGGCCGGTTGCCGGGGCATAGACCACGCCGAGCACCAGTTCTCCCGCTTTTTCCAGGGCAATGCTGATACTGTAAAAAGGCAGTCGGTGGACAAAAGATGTGGTGCCGTCTATGGGGTCAATGATCCACTTGAATCCGCTTTTTGCCCGGACAACCCCGTACTCTTCTCCCTGGATACCATGGTCAGGGTACCGTTCAAGGATTGCCTTGACCAGAAACGCCTCTACCTTTTTGTCTGTTTGCGTGACAATATCTTTGTCTGATTTGAATTCAAGGTCATGGGAGGTCAGTTTTTTTTGGCCTTCCAGGCAAAGCGTCCCTGCTTCAAGGACCAAGTTTTTTATAAAGGCAATCAAGGTATAAACCGTTTTTTAGCTCATTTCTCCAAAAGATTATTAATACGCAAGATCGGATATTATGGCATATTACTTGGCATTTGGAAATACCCGGCCCATCCATTGGAAAAACATTGGCTCCATTGTTTTAAACGTGCAGGATCAAAATGAAAAAATACAACTTGCTCCGGCCTTGATTTTTAAAGTGTGAAATGTAATCATTACCATGATTTTTCTAATCGATTTCACAATTTTCGGGAAGCTGGTGCCTGAACGAAAACCTGAAAATTTGTTGAGTACAAGGCGGACCAAGGTTTTAACCCCAGGCATATACATCATATCCCGGGGATTAAAATTTTGACCCAACAAAGTAATCGGCAATATTTCCGGGTTTCGATAGGGCACAAGCCAAGGCGCCAACCCCCACACAGCAGCACGGATATTATGAAACGGTCTCTTGTATTCACAGTTTTTTGGGTAATGTTTACCGCACATGTAACACTGGCGGCAGAAGAAAACTTCCAACCACCTAAATCCGAACCACCAAAGCCTGAAGTGCTTATCTCCGAAAAGACAAAGTTTGAGTTAACCAAGCCGGAATTAAGCAAATCCGAACCGCCCATGGCCAAGACCCACATTCCCACCCTGGTGGAAATCCTGCGTTTTTCCGGTGACATCCGCCTTTGTGGAGAAAAAATCCCTTTTACCGACCCCGAAGTCAGGGAACGGCTTGAAAAGGAGATGATGCTGGCCGTATGGAACCGTCCCCAGGTGATGCTGTGGCTCAAACGGGCCCACCGGTGGTTTCCCCACATCGAAAAAGTGTTAAAAAAGGAAAAGCTGCCTTTGGATTTAAAATATCTGCCCATTGTGGAAAGTGCGCTTCTCTCCTACGGAGAATCTCCTAAAGGTGCGGTTGGATACTGGCAGTTTATTAAGAGCACAGGTCAAAGATACGGATTGCGCATTGATTCAAAGATCGACGAACGCCGGAATATGTTTAAGTCCACAAGGGCTGCCTGCCGCTATCTTAAAAAGCTTTATTCTCAATTTAATTCATACCTGCTGGCCATGTCCGCGTATAACATGGGAGAGTATGGCCTGGAAAAGGCCATGGAACGTCAGGATACCCAAGACTTTTTTTCCCTTTACCTGCCCCTGGAGACCCAGCGGTATATCCTGAAAATGGTTGCGGTTAAGCTGATTTTCTCTAACCCGGAAAAATATGGATTTCATCTTGAACCCCGGGATCTTTATCCGGTATTTACATTTTCCGAGATAAAACTTTCTACAAAACGTGTTGTGCCGTTATCCATGGTCGCCAAGGCATGTGGCATCTCATTTAAGACCATTAAGGATTATAATCCCCAGCTTCGGGGATATTATTTGGCCGAAGGCAAAACCACGCTTATGGTACCCAAGGGAAAGCATAAAGGTTTTGAAAAGAAATTTGCCTGGCTTTATAACACTTTGGTTAAAACACAGCCATCTTCAGTAAGTTACCATGTGGTTAAATCCGGGGAAAGCCTTTCGGCAATTGCGCAAAAATATCATATGTCTCTTTATGGATTGCTTAAACTGAACAAACTGTCAAAGCGGCATGTCATTCATCCCGGAGATAAATTGCGAGTTAAGTGATCAAGGCAGCCTAAAGAAGTTTTCCCGGCGGTTGGATTGTTTAATGGGGCATCAAATGATGCTTTTTTAAAAAACAGGTGGATACACAGAACGCGGAAAATTTGAATAGAAATTCAATGAGTTCGGGGACAGAGATGACCTGATTGAATTCGCCAAGATGGGGGCCGGTAAAAAGCATGATCTCCTTTTCCCCTTTGGCCGGTATAGCAGTAGCACCCCGTTCCCTTAAAAATTGTTTAAATTGATCATCGTCCATGGCCAATTGGTCCTGTACTCTCAGTAACTCCTGCATATGTGCATCAATCCCCATTTTTTCGATGAGACGTTCAATCAGTGCAGGGATATTAAATGGGGCCGGGTCAAAGGTGTCTGACTTGGTTAGGCCTTTAAAATAATGTTTACATACCCCTGTTAAAAGGGATTCAAACAGATCTGGGCAAAACAGATCCCGGGTATCCACATAGGGGCGCGAGTCGTCTGTTCCCCTTCTGTGCGGGGCTTTGTTTCTAAAGCATGCGCCTGCAACCAGAATAAAACTAAGCAGGTATTCGCCGGTATAATGTTCAAGGTCCAGGGGTTTTGCCCGGCAGGCAATATGTTCAAAATCCCGCAACCCGGATGCGGCAAAATTGGGAAACCGGCTGGAGTCCAGCCACTGATCCAGGCGCCCGGCATGTTCCCACAGATACCTGCCATTGTCGTTTCTTCTCTCCTGTTGAACCCGGTTATGGAATAGCGGGATCAGTGCGGTATGGAAAATCCCCTGGGATGACAGTTGGCCCAAGGCAAGGGCGGATTTGAAAAACGACAGTTTAATGTGTTCCAGGTCTGTACCTTTTAGATTGGGGTATTCATAATAACCCGGGCAGGGGATGAAGGCGATACAGACAGGTTCACTGATTGTTTTCGGACCGCCTTCGGGCAGTTTGTCTGTGATTTTAAATAGATATCGGTCCTGAATACACACAGGTTTTGGAACATGGTTTTCAAATTCCAGAGAATTTATGGAGAACCAGTCCATCCAGATCGCTTCCTGGTAAATTTCATTGATATTGTCTTTTGTTGTGGCAAATTTGATGACGCCGATGATCTTTTCTTTAGCCCGGAGAATAAGGCTCCTGCCTTTCCAGGCCCATTGGGTGTCTGTCGGGAATCCCTGCCCTGGGAGTGTCAAGTTTTCAGCAAGACAAGAAATATCCGTGTCCAATGGTATGATGTTCGGAAACGACGGCATGTTCGATACAGGACGATTCTCCGCAAGTTGGCCCAATGCCTGGCTCAAAGCCCGCAGCTTGTTTCCGGAACTTTTCATCAAAAGCGACACAAGTTTGGGTACGATGGGCCGGGTAATATCGTTTTGCCTTGCTTTACCCATGTCCACCAGGGTGCAGGCAGCCTCATGATATAAAAAAAAGGCCTGTTTGGCCTTTTTAAACCCCGCAGTTTTAAATACGGAAAACAGTGCATCCAGGGTGTGTCGGGTAACAGTGAGCGGATAATCCGCCGCGTGCCCGCCAATATATTTGATACCCATATATGCCGCAGAAAAATCCAGGCGATGATTGATAAGAAGCTGTTCTTCCCTGATTCGTGCACTGGAGGGAGGGGCGTGGCTCATTTTTTTATTTAGGGGTGTCCGTAAGTTGTTAAAATATTATGACGCGGGCGGGGCATCGGGGGTGATGGACTAAGTGAAACCATGTGCTATTGGGAAAGATCCTGCTCTGAAATCCCCCCGGTGCCTGGTGTCTTAAGGTCCGGTTGATCCGGTTGCTGGCGCTCTGGGGTGGGGATATCAGGGATAGGGGGGGCTTGCGGCTTTATGGGTGACTTGGCCTGGGTTTTCGGCTCTGCAGCCGCAGCCGCGGCCTTTTGAGCCGTTGAATTTGCTGCGTCTGCACGTTTTTTTACCTCTGACATCTGTTTTTCAAGATCCTGTTTGAGCAGGCCTATCTTTTTGTCTAAGGAGGCCGTGGCCTCCTTTTTTAATTGATCCAGTTTTTTGCCCAGCAGGCTTGTCTCCTTGACCAGTTGTGCCATTCTTTGTTCATAAGCGGACAATTCAAGCAGTCTTGCGTCAAACTCTTCCTTAAACAGGCGGAACTCTTTTTTAATCTGCCCGGAGACCGCCTTGAAATCCGAACTGTTTTTATCAATGGCTGATAAAAGCTCACGGTTAATACGTTCCGTGGTCGCTAGCGTGGATTTATTCTGGCCTGCATTGGCCTTAATCCGTTTATCCAGCTTAACAAGGGCCGCTTCCAT
>JAKSBO010000157.1 GCA_022361095.1 Desulfobacterales bacterium
GAGAAACAGCTTGGGGGCAATCATTGTTTCAGGTGCTTCAAATCCGGCATAGCAGTCTTTCCGGATGTCTGCCTGATCCATGATGAAAAATGTCACCTCCTGGTCAAAGTTTTCCCGGGAAAATTTAACAATATGGTTGAGTTTTTTTTCAAGGTTGTAATATCGTTGTTCGGTGAAGCCGGTTTTGTCAATGATGACCCAGTAATCAAAATCCGACTGGGCCGATTGGGTAAAGGTGCCCAGGGAACCGATGTGGTAAAACCCGAGTACGCAGGGATCTTGAATGTCCGTGTCGGCATCAGCCATATCCCGGGAAACCTCTTCATAGTCCTGCACTGCTTTGAAAAAACCTGAATTATTAAAATTGTAAATCCCGCAGGCTTCGGGCGGGTCAGGCACATACCCCGGAAATTGCGGATGGTTTATGTGAATGAGAAACGGGATTTTGATAAAAAGCTCGAGCTTTGGGCCTGAAAGGTATCGCAGCGCCTCGCGCATCCTCACCACATTATAGTTGGAAAAGGCCGCTTTCATCCTCATGAGTTTGTCCGCCAGGGTGTTTTCTAGAGCTGCTGAAGAGGCATTCATGACCAATCCCGGTTTTATGATGAGTAAATCATTTGAAAAGATAATACAAAATGTCTAAGATTGTAACGATATTATAAGAACGATTTTTTATTATTTTCAAGTTAAGTTTTAACATGGAGCATGAATTGGCCCAAAAGGATTCCGCGTATACCGGCATTGATCTGGATGTCATTTGCATTAATGAACTGGCCATAAAAGATGAAAGTGCCACGGAAGAACTTAAGGAGACTCTACGTTCGGACCCCCAGGATTATCGGGTTTATTTAGAGGGTATTATAAAGCGGATGCAGGGCAGGGAGGCGTTTTTAACCTTTTCCCAGCAGATTGACGAGGTTAATCATATACTGAATATGGACTATTCCTCCGCAGGGGATATTGCCCGGGTGATTTTGAACGACTTGAGTTTGACGGCACAGGTGCTTAAACTTGTGAATTCCTCCGTATACCGGCACTTTTCAAACAAAGGTATTTCAACCATATCCGAGGCCATGATCATATTGGGGACAGATGAAGTCCGGGAACTGGCTGCCGCGCTTAAAATTTTTGAAATGATGAAATCAAGGGCCAATTCTTTGATCCTGAAAGAAAAAATGCTCAAAAGCCTTCATCGCAGTGCCGTAGCCAGGCAGATTGAAAGTGAAAAAGGGAGGCGGCCTTCGGATGCCTTCCCTATTTCAGCCATGCTGTATGAACTGGGAGAATACCTGGTGGCGCTTTTGGACCCGGCGACTTACATCAAGGTGGAGATTGCCATGGAAGAAGAGGGGATCTCCAGGGAAACTGCAGCTAAAATGGCTTTAGGCTTAAGCTACTTTGAACTTGGACAGATGGTTGCTGTAAAATTTAATCTGCCCTGGAATATTGTTCAGGCCATGCGGCCGGTTGCCTTGACTGCCGGGCAGTCCTTGAAAATTCTGCCCAAAGAAGAGGCCAGATATCTTTGTGCGTTTGTATATGAATTGTGCAATATCCCCGTATCGGGCGATGACCCGATTGTCCTTGATGCCACAGGTAAACTTGTGGATAGGTTCCGGGGTATTTTGGATTTTGATGCCCGGCAGGCACTTGAATTGAACAGATCTGCCATGGACCGGGTGATGCGGCATGCTGAAATTCTAGGTATTGATCCTGTGTTGCCCACAGCTCCATCTGTGAAAAACGAATCGAACACTAAGAATAAGGAACAATTGGATCAGGGTATCAGCCGCGTGGAAGAAGCATTGGGCGAAGGTCTGGGCATCCATGAAATTTTTACACGGCTCATCGACACCATGGCCCAATGTTTTCATTTTAACCAGATTGTCATCAGTATCAGAAAAAAAGAGACCAATACCATGGAGCCCCGGTTTATCCGGGGGGAAAAACGGCCGGATGGATTTAGTAAAACCATGGGATTTAAAATTGAACCGGCATCCGGCATCTTTAACAACGCCATTGCCCGGAAAATCGATATAATCGTCAAAGATGCCAAAAAAGAGTTTTCCCGGCAACAGATTCCTTCCTGGTACATGAAAAGAATCGCCGATCCTTTCCTGGTCAGGGGGTTTGGTGTTTTCCCCGTATTTGTGGAAGACAAGATTGTCTCTATGATCTATGTGGACTGGGATGAGACGGTACCTGAACCGGACCGTAATACATTGGAGTCCATCCATGGGTTTATAAAACAGATGATCAGGGCCTTTACCTTTCACGCCGGATAAACAGTCTTTTACGGGCATATGAGCCTTTTAATTGCGGTTGATTTGTACTATACCATGGGCCCATGAAGACGGATTTCGAAAAGTCGGTTTTTTATTCCGTGGCACGGTCTGTGACCGGTCCCGTTCGTCAGGGGGAAATAAAAATTAAGCGCTCGGTGTTTGTCTGCAGGCTCAGCTATGCGGATACCATTGAAGCGGCCAAGAATTTTATTTCCAAAGTTTCCAAAGAGTACAAAACAGCCACCCATAACTGCTGGGCTTATGTGGTGGGCGATTCCGCCCA
>JAKSBO010000353.1 GCA_022361095.1 Desulfobacterales bacterium
CGGTTAAAAAGCCCGGTGAGCTGGTCTGTGGTTGACAAACGAGCCAGTTCCCGATTCTTGGCGTTCAATTCCTCGTTTGTTTCATGCAGTTCCCGGGTCCGGTCCCGGACCAGCGCTTCCAGGTTCTGGTTCATCTGTGCCAGTTCCCGGTAAATCCGCGCATTTTCAAGGGAAATGGCAGACTGGGATGCAATAATTCTCAATAATTCCAGCCGGTCCCGTTTAAAGGCGTCGGCCAATTGCGAATTCTCAAGGTAAAGAAGACCTATAATCTTATTCTGGCGGACAATGGGCACGCAGCAGACCGATTTCGGCTCCCGGAGCCGGAGATAGCTGCACCGGCTGAACTGCTCATCCCTGTTTTTGGTATTGAATACCACCCCTTCCCCGGAATGAATAACATAATTCACCACGGCAGGGGACAATTCATTGGATTCCTGGAACGGCACACCTGTTTCCAATCCTTTGCCGCCGGGCATATGCTGGTCCGCTCTGTCGGCTATCACAAAGCCGCCGTCCTGTTCCAAAAGAAGTATTCCCCGTGTTGCCCCGGCATTTTCCACAGCCAGGCGGAGCAGTTCGCCGGCCAGTTGTTCTTTTTGCATAAACTGGGAAATGGCTTGGGATGCTTTTATCATGGACCGTAAATCCAAAACCTCGGAAAAAGATTCGGTGCACACGGACGCGGAGATACTGGACGGGGTGATCAATTTGGAATGATCATCTTCCATGAATTCCCGGAATTCAGAAGAGAGTCGGGTGATTTTGCCTGTGGCACCCCAGCGCCCGTAAACAGAGATGGCTCTCTCAATGCAGGACTTGGCCAGGTGCTGTTTGCCCCGGCTTTCCCAGAAGTGGCCCGCCAGTTCATCGGACAGGGCGGCGTCCAGATAAAAATTGGACGCCAGGGCCTGGTCCCGCGCCTGGTCGTAAAAATCCATGGCTGTCAGGGGGTCCTGGGAAATCCGGGCAAACTCCGCTTGAATCAGCAGGTATTTGTGGTTGAAATTTTCAGGACATAAATCCGCCCACGTCCGGAACCGTTCCAGGTGCCGTTCCACGGCAGCCAGGTATTCGGGCTGTTCCGCCTCCCCGACCCGGTCATACCCCATGGCCAGGTGCAGTGTTGCCCAGAAACAGGCATCAATCTGGATAATCTGGGCCTGGACCGTGTCCTCGATGACTGCCAGCCAGTGGGTCAGCAGGGGTAAAGGTTTAAAATCCCGTGCCAATAAAGACGCCCGGATCACCGAATAGACCGTATGGCCGAAAAAGAAAGGGGCCTCTTTATAGTCGTTAAGGATCTCTTCCGTTGAAAAGTTATCGTCGTCCAGGGAATCAAAAGACCAGGTTTCGCCTTTGAGGTGGCGAAGGGGCTGGATGACGATTAATTTCAATAATTGGGCAATCTGGTCCATCCGGGCGGCAGCCAGGTATGCCAGGCTGTCGTTGGCCTGTTGTTCAACCCGCTCCAGGGGGGCGCCCGAAGCCAGGAGCACATGGGCCAACTGGAGAAACACCCATCCGGCATAGGGCGAGCCGGATTCAAGGGAGAGTTTGGAGGCCGCATGCCAGTAATCATAACTGCTATACAACGGCGCAAGCCAGTGGTTGATCCCCAGGGCAAACACGTGATAGGTATAGTTTTTCAGGGCAGCCACCTGGTATTTGTCCGCCAGCCGGACCGCCAGTCTGCCGATGGCATGGCCCTGCCGGTAGTTGCCGCCGGAGCAGAGGACTGTGGCATATCCAATATAGCCAACGGATGTGATGGGGCAGTTTCCCCGCTCCATGGAAAGCCGGGCACTGGTGGCAGCCACAGCGGCCAGCAGGGGGCCCCGGCCCAGGAGATACCCATCCGTGAACATATCAAAGAATAGTTCCAGGGCCAGGATAAAATCCGGGTCATCCACGTCCTGCTGATCGTAAAGGTCGTCAAAATCGCGGGTTTCCAGTATGCGCTCTATTTTCTGTTTTTCCCTTTCAAAAATTGCCAGCAGCCCGGCGTCATCCCCGGGAAATTTGTATCCAAGCAGGCCAAGGGCCTGGTATTCAAGATCAACCGCCTTTTGGTACAACCCCTGGTGATGGTATTGCTTGGCCTGGATATTACAGAGAATCAGTTCCTCCTTGCGGGTCCTGGTGTTGCTGCGGATCGTCCGGTACAGCACATCGGCCCGGTCAAAAGCAGAAACCAGGTAACAGGCTTCAGCCAGTTCCAGGTGAATTTCCATGGCAAGGTCGTGGTGTTTTTCCCAGCAATCACTGTCCAGCAGGGCCGCCCCGTGGGAAAGACAGGTCTCAGCCTCGGCAAAGGCTGCGGATTTTTTTGCTTTTTTGCCGGCTTCAAGATTCAGCCGGGCCAATTGTATCCGTTCCCGGGCCCCGGCCATGTCCCGCCCCTGGTTCAAGTGTTCCACTGCATCAAAAAGCCGGCCCCCGCTTTCGGATACCCCGGGGGTGTCCATAACCAGCCAGCCGATGCGCCAATGCAGCGCTGCTTTCTCCGGGTCCGGCACCATATCATAGACCGCCTGTTGGATTTGGTCATGGGCAAAGGCAAAAGCGCCCCCGGGCATCTCTCCGGCCTGGCTGACCATACGCAGCTCAAAATCATCATCCAGGGGCTGTATCACCCCGAAAGCAACCGCCGGCTGCAGATCAACGGCTGTGCTGTGCCGGGACATTTCAGCCAGGCGCCCCAGCAGGTCCAACTCAAAAACACTTCCGATACAACTGCCCAGTTTTAAAAGCGCCACAGTCTTTTCGGATAGGGAAGTGATACCGGCCTTCAAGATTTGGACAACATTCTCGGCACAGGGCAGCACCTCAATTGCCTCGGTCCGCCATCTCCATGAACCTTTACCGTAATCAAACCAAAGATGGCTGTCTCTGTACAGGGCTCTTAAAACAGTTTTCAGGAACAGGGGATTTCCATGGGTTTTCTCATGCAGTATCCGGTTCAGGGCCAAAATGTCTTTCCGGTTTAAATTGAGGGTGTCTTTCAGTAAATCTTCCTGTACGGACACATCCAGTTCTTCCAGGCAAATTGACGAGACCTGGCGGCCGGCGGCTTCAAATCCATTCATGGCAACCATCAGCGGATGGGAGCCAAAGACTTCGTCACTGCGATAGGCACCAATGATAAAAACGGCATGCTCTTCCAGAACCGGTACGATCACCTCCAACAGAGACAGGCTTGCCTGATCAATCCACTGGAGATCATCCAGGAACAGGACAAGGGGATGCCGCCGGCCGTTAAAGCAGGAAACCAAATTAATAAACACGGCATTAAACCGCCCCCGCTCTTCATCAGCAGGGAGCGCTTCAACGGCCGGCTGGGGGCCGATAAGCATTTCCAGTTCCGGGATCACATCGGTGAGAACCCGGCCGTTTTGCCCCACCGCATCCAGAATCTCATTTTTCCACGCCGCCACCTTTTTGGCACCTTCGCCTATGACCTGTTTGACAAAGCCGGACAACGCCTGGACCATTGCCGAATAGGGCTGGTGCCTTAGAAACTGGTCAAATTTACCACTGGCAATATATCCTTGCCTGGCCGCCAGGGGGTTGTACAGTTCCCTGACCAGGGAGGTTTTACCCACGCCTGATTTTCCTGAAACAAAAACCAGGCGGCCGCTGCCCTTGCACACGTTGTCAAAAACATCCAGCAGGATACGGGCCTCCTTTTTCCTGCCGTACAGCTTCTCGGGAATGATGAACCGGTCGTTCAGGTCCTTTTCACCCAGGGCAAAGGCGGTAATATTCCCTGTGCCGCGGTATTGTTCCAGGCATCGTTCAAGGTCGGCGTACAATCCGTCTGCACTCTGGTACCGTTCTGCCGGATCCTTGCTCAAAAGCTTGAGTACGATGTTTGACACCGCCCCGGGGATATCCGCTTTCAGGGCTTCCGGCGGTTCGGGCCGGAGGGCAATATGGCTGTATATCAATTCGTTGGGATCTTGTGTGATAAACGGCAGACGGCCGGTGATCAGTTCATAGAGCACCACACCCAGGGAGTAAAAATCCGTACGATAATCCAGCCCCCGGTTCATGCGTCCCGACTGTTCAGGAGACATATATGCCCTTGATCCTTCAACAAAAGTCGGATTGATAACGGCCCTGGCCTTGTGGGGAAATTCCAGGGCAGAGCCAAAGTCCACCACACCCACCTTTTTTCCCCGATTGTCCCACAGGATATTGTCCGGGCTGAGATCTCTGTGGCAAAAGGACTGGCGGTGGATATCCCCCACAATCCGGGAAATACCCAGGCCGATCAACAGGGCTGTGTCCAGATCAATCCTGTTTTGCTTCATTGCCTGGCGTAACGGCGTGCCTTCCAGATGCTGGGTTATGAGAACGGCGGAAGTCCGGGTTTCCAAAAAGTCCCAGGCCTTTGGAATGCCGGGGATGTCCAGGTGCCCAAGGATTTCGAATTCCCGGCTCAAGCCTGAAATCTGCCTGGCCGAAGGAAAGGCCTTTACAGGCCGTTTAAGCCAGACAGCTTGCCGGCGCTTTTTATCAAGTCCAGTATAAACAACACTTTTATAGCTGCTGTGAATACGCCGTAATTCCGAATACCCCTCCAGCTCCATGACACTTTTTCTCCCCTGGAATAGACTCAAAAACAACGAGCTCGAACGCTTACGATTGCTAGTAAATTAAACCTATTCGCCATGCGAAAAAAAGTCAAGAATTGAAAGAGACGGATTTCGCTCCATCCACGCCCTTTACGACGGTTTCGCGACCGGCGGCGGGATACAAATTTATGGCCCCCGGACCCCGTGCGTTGTGCCGGAATAGGGCTCCGGGCAAATCATCTTTTTATAAATCATCTGATTCCATTCGTATCCGGCTTGTTGTGTTTTTTTATAAAAAAATTTGTGTGACCGACGCAGATCCTACAACTTTCGTTGCGGGCTGAGCCTGTCAGATGATATATCAGGCCGGTCCACGGCCGTTATAACGCAACGTCCTCTTCGACCTGTTCAAACAGTCTGCACAATTCCGGATCAACCCCCCCGGCCTTTTTCAATTTCTCATAAAAATCATAAAACACCAGGGGTCCGGCACTTTCTGTGACCCACTTGCCCACAAACCGGTTGAAACGATCAAACCCAATGTTCCCGGCCAGTTTGTACAAGGCCATCGTCCCTTTGTTCCCTTCCAGGTAGTCGATATGGTCGGCAAAGATCAGCGGCGGTTCCTTGATGGGCTCATTGGTCCGGTCTTTGTGATAGGTTTTGCGCATCTTGGCAAAGAGCGCTTCAACTTCCCGGACGCCCACCCGGCTCTCCACAACCTGCAATGCAAGGGCACTTGGCAGCGCGGTCCAGATCATATCCGCCCCCTGGACATCCGCAATAAAGCTGTTTGCCGCAATCCACTGCCGGATCAGATCCCGGGCCAGGACATACTGGATGTAGCCTCGTATTTCGCCGACATTACAGTCACCATACCACCCCTCTTTTTCCGAAAGGGCAATGGCACCGGCCATGGCATAGGAATCTTCCTGGTAATATGGGATTTCAGCCACCCGCAGCTCGCTATAGGGATAGATGCCAAGCGCCGTGTTAATAAATGCAAGGCCCGCTTCAATGGCCTGTTGAAATTCATCTAAATTGTAATCATGGCCGGGATGATAGAGCAGGTTCACGTCAACCTGTTCTAACAGGCTTTTGCGGCTCAGATAGCGGGCTGAACCAACATAGGGCTGGACCATTTTGGTGGTATCCACCTGGAAAAAGGCATAGTTTCTGCCGCCCTCCTGCCACTCCCTGATGAGCCTGCCCGGGGCAAAGGGCTGCTGCGGCACACTGGTGCTCACGGTCAGGTTCAGCGTTTGTCTGCCGCCGGATTTCTGCCAGGGCGAGACAAATCCCCGGCGCAATCCATAGGTATCATCAATGGGATCAAGACGTGAGCTTAATTTGGTTAAATGGTAATTTTCCCTGTCCCGGTTGTCCCGAAGGGTTTTGTCCTCATCAAAACCGGTCAGGTGAAGCGCCTCGGTGAGAAACAGGCCGTTAAAGGCAAGGTCAGCCTGGGGCTCCTCAGCAGTCTGGGGAAATCCCCGGTACCGGCGGACCGCCTTGATCAAAAGCGTTGCTTTTTCTCCGGGTTGAATGGGGTCCGGCAGGTCGTAAACGGACATGCCGAGCGCAATATCTCTTTTGGCGGGGTCCAGGGGGAGGGCTTCCAGGGTCAACATGGAAATGTCCGTGTGCGCGTCCACATTAAGATAAAGGGTGCCCAAAGGTTCGGTTGAGAAGTTGGCCAGGGTCACTGTGGCGGCATATTCAGCTTTTCTCTGCCCGGGAAACAGATCAATGCGCACCTCATCAACCTGCTGTGTTAATTGATTGGTGCCTGCGGCCTGTGCATACGTTGTTTCATACAAGGCGGCTTCGGCATCTGCCTGGTCAGAAGAGATATAGTTTCTCAACCCGCTTGATTGACGCACGATAAATCCCTGCAGCAGAAAAAACACAAGCAACCCGGCAAGGCCGGCAGCTTTTGCCCCGGGGGTCAGTTCTCCGGCAAACACCCGCTTGAGGGAAAATACCCGCTGTTCGATGCCCCGCCGCCAGAACTGGATCCCGGCCAGAACAAACACCACGGCAAGGGCCGCCCACATCAGGAAAAAAAAGAACGATGATGTTTCCCATATGCCGTAGCCCATCATCTCCGAATAATCATCCAGCCCGGGAACCAGTGAATACCCGAAACGCACCTGCTCAATCAGCCCGATATCAAAGCTGATAATAATGAACAGATAATACCCGACCGCAACCACATGGGTCAGGTAGCGGTTGTTGAACAGGCCGGCCAGGAAAAATACCAGGACAATGTTGAACATATAGGTGATCCATCCAAACTTGTAACCGAATATATCCCCGATATAAAGCGCCAGGTCCATGTCCCAGAATCCCTGCAGCGCCTGGGCACAAATCCCCCCTAAAAAAATGGACAGGGCAAAGACAAAGGCAACGGCAAACATGGCTAAAAGCTTTGGTACCTGCAAAACCCAGGTGGGTGACGGGGTGGCCCCGGTAATCTGCCAGAATCCGCCGGTCCGCTCCTTGTAAAAAAGCTCTCCGGCCAGCAGCATGAGAATGACCATGAACAAAAACCCGTTGGCCAGCCGGACATTGCACATCCCCGACGTCAGCGGCACCTGGTGGCCGATGTAATAGGTAGAGTTCCAGAACAGGTTCTGCATAAAGATGATAAAGATGAGCAGGCCGAATATAATTTTAAATGATGCCGGCCTGACCACGGAAAGAAATTCAACTTTTGCCAGCCGCAGCACTTTGAACAGGTTTTCCTTGCGGCCGTATTGACACAAGACGTCCGGGATCGGCACCCCGTCACCCAATGAAGATGCACTCTCATTGTTCTGCCTGGCGGTTTTCTGCCGCATGCTGCCTTTCGGTGCCTTAAGAAAATATTGAAAAGAGAATCGTTTATAACTTAAATAAAGGCCGGACAAACCCAGCAATATCCAAAACAGGCGATTGATCCAGAACGATGCCGTCATCGGGAGAAATCCGCTGTTTTTCATGGCCACCGGCAGCTCCTGGACCAGCAGTTTGCAGTAAACATAACCAAATGGGTCCATGACCTCCAAAAAGAACCGGTAAGG
Organism: Desulfobacterales bacterium; assembly: GCA_022361095.1. Taxonomy (GTDB): domain Bacteria; phylum Desulfobacterota; class Desulfobacteria; order Desulfobacterales; family Desulfobacteraceae; genus Desulfobacter. The sequence goes on from JAKSBO010000353.1 coordinate 7,646, forward strand.
TGAATTCTCGCTCATCACCTCACTGGCCACAAAAAGAACGGTCAATCCCACCACCCCGATATAGGCAGCCGATATTCTACGGACATGGACAAGACAAAAAAAACAGACCGCAGTCAATACAAAAAGGTTGGGAACGCAAAAAATAAGATAGCCATGGATCAATTCGAGCCACGGTGTCGGACCTAGCTGATGCGGTTCACCCAGCCCGGAATACTTGATCAGAACCATGCCCGCAGGATACGCTGCGACCAGAAACAGGTTGACGGTATAGGCGGTAATGAAATGGGTGAGAAAAAAGCGTTTTTCATCCAGGGGGCAGGCATAC
>JAKSBO010000998.1 GCA_022361095.1 Desulfobacterales bacterium
AACAGATTACCTCTGCCATGAAAATGGTCGCCACTTCAAGATTGCGCGGTTCCCAGAATGCCATGGAGGCATTTAAACCCTATGCCTCCAAATTTGCAGAGGTACTGGGATCCATTGCCGGGAAATCAGGGGAGGGGGCTTCCCCCCTTTTGATTGCCAAAGATGAAGTAAAAAAGGTGGCCCTGCTCCTGTGTACATCAGACAGGGGTCTATGTGGTGGATTTAACATTAATTTGATCGATAAAGCTGAAAAAATGCTTAAATCTGAGCTTAGTGGAAAAGAGGTTTCTCTTGTCTGCTACGGTAAAAGAGGTCGTGATTGGGCAAAAAAACAGGGCAAATCCATTGATGCCGAATATATTGGCGTCATGGGTGGCAAAATTGATTTTTCAGTCGCTTCCAGCTCAGGGCAGGCATTAATCGACAGTTTCCTTGAAGGAAATGTGGATGAAGTATATCTGATCTATTCTGATTTTCAGGGTATGGCAAAACAGATCCCGACGGTTAAACAGATTCTTCCTATTCCATCTCTTGATGATGTGGTAACAGAAGAAGCTGCACCTGCCGATGATGACGGCACCTTTTTGCCGGAACACATCTGTGAGCCCTCTTCAGATGCTCTTTTGGGTGAAATGCTTCCTAAAAATATTTTCATCCAGATATACGATGCACTGCTTCAAACCTCAACTTCAGAGCATGCAGCCCGTATGAGGGCTATGGAAAATGCAACCAAGGCATGTTCCGATCTTGTTGACGAACTGCAGACCATATTCAACAAAACCCGTCAGGCAGGCATTACGTCAGATCTTATGGATATTGTTGGTGGTGCCGAAGCCCTTAAGGGGTAAATGACTTTTAAGTAAGCATAGATAAAACAGCTTTATAGGAGAATAAAATGGCTGAAAATATAGGTAAAATTTCACAGGTACTCGGCGCGGTTGTTGATGTTGAGTTCGAGCCCGGAAAACTTCCCCCGGTTCTTACCGCCCTGACTGTAACCAATCCCACCATCGGGGAAATGGAAGATAATCTGGTTATCGAAGTTGCCCAGCACTTGGGCGACAATGTTGTACGCTGCATCGGCATGGACGTAACCGACGGTCTTCAGCGCGGTATGGCTGTAAAAGATACCGGTGCCCCGATCATGATGCCTGTTGGCGAAGCTTCACTGGGCCGCGTCCTTAACGTTGTCGGCCGTCCCGTTGACGGTCTCGGTGATATTTCCCAAGAAAAAACGCTCCCCATCCATAGGCATGCACCGGCTTTCACCGAGCAGGACACTGCCGTCCGCGTTCTTGAAACCGGCGTAAAGGTTATCGACCTTCTGGTTCCCTTCCCCCGTGGCGGTAAAATGG
>JAKSBO010000758.1 GCA_022361095.1 Desulfobacterales bacterium
CCGCTGGTGATCAGCACCATGCCTTTGACGTGTTTTTTTTCCAGTGCAGGGATTAGGGACATTACCCGGCTTGCAGGCACGGTTACCATGGCCAGGTCCACATCGCCTTTTATGTCATCAATGGTTTTGTAAACATCCCGGCCCATAATTGTGCCGCCCTTGGGATTGATTAGATAAATTTTGCCTTTGAACTCCCCGGCATAGGCGTTTGTGAGCAGTAGATGCCCCCATTTTCCCGGGATTGCGGAAGCGCCGATAAAGGCAATGGATTTGGGATAAAAGGTGGTGTGTAAATCCTTGAAATTAATTTTTGGATGCAACTGAGTGTCACAATTTTCAGGCTTTTCAAGAATCATCAGTCCGTCAACTGCCACGGGTGATCCGCCGGGACTGATAATCAAAGGGTTTATATCGATTTCGCAGATGCCCGGGCAGGCCATGGCCAGATCAGACAGCCCCCGGAGTACGGATTTCAGTGCCTCACGGTTCACAGCCGCTTCCCCCCTGAATGGTCCCAGAAGTGCCTTGGCTTTCAGGTTATCCAGCATATCGTCAAGATCTGCCTTAGACAATGGGGCAAGCCGTAAAGCCATATCCTTCAACGCTTCGGTGAGCACACCGCCCACCCCGAACATAATCACCGGACCAAACTGGGGGTCTTTGAACATACCTGCGGTAAATTCCCTTTTACCGTGGATCTGGGGCTGGATAAGAAAGGCTTGGAAATCTTTGCCCGCAAGGGATTTAATTCTTTTGGCCGATTCCTTCAGATCTTTTTCATTGGTGATGCCTGCTTCCACCATGCCTGCTTCGGTTTTGTGCAGCATCTGTTTGGCCATACCTTTAAGCACAACAGGGTAGGTCACATTCCGGGCAGCCTTATTAACCTCTTCGATGGATTCCAGCCGTATTTCCTGGACCACGGGCATCCCTAATTGTCTAAAAATTTTTTTAGCCCGGTCTTCATTGAAGTTTTGAATTCCATTCTTGATGGCATCATTAATGGTTGCTGCGATTTTTTTTAGCTGGGTCATGGTTTCACCCCGTTCGATATCTGTTTAAGTTTTAAACATTTTTTAAACCCGGTTTTTAACAGCATGAAATTTTTTTTGAACAGTTTTAAAACCATTATTTCTTATGGATATTTATTGGTTTTGAACATATTTTAAACATTGAATTCGTCGATGTTTAAACATGATATTGAGTTTATCTGCATTTTATTAATACCATATTTAAATCCAACATCAACCATAACTCTTTTTTAGAAAGACAGGCCAATACAGTTTTAGTTTTTCAACACGTTTTTGACTTGTTTTTAACGATCAATTCCATTTTTTCAACATGTTTTAACCAATTGTTTTTATGACTTTTTTATCTGTTTTGAACAAGTTTTCAACAAATTCCTGTTCGTTTTAAACATAAAATTGTGCTTATGGGGTTTTTATGAACTCTTTTTTAAACATATGGAAAACTGTGTTGATAAATAATTAAAGTGAGAAGAAGATCAAACGTTTGGGAAAATAAATGGGGCGGGATTTGTTTTGTATTTTGATCATGGGTCGCAACGAAGAATACGTCTAAAAAGGAAAACAATATAACAGCCACGGGCTGACCTGACATATCTGCTGCCAGGACAGCCCGCAACGCAAGTTCAAA
>JAKSBO010000649.1 GCA_022361095.1 Desulfobacterales bacterium
CTGGTTTTAGGCACCCAGGCGTTTGGCCGTTTTGAAACCCACCTCAAATCACTGGCAGCGGGCAAAACCCGCATTGTGGATATAGAACCCAGCGAAAATGTTTTTGAGGGCATTTCCGCGGATGCACCCGTAAACCTGTTTCCCGGAAAAATTCAGGTGTCACGCTTTGTGACCATCATGCAGGGGTGTGAGAATTTTTGCACCTATTGTGTGGTGCCCTATGTCCGGGGCAAGGAAAAAAGCCGTGATCCATTTGCCATTGTAAAGGAGATTGAGTTATTGGCCGCTTCCGGGGTCCGTGAAATCACCCTGCTGGGACAGAATGTGAACTCCTATGCCGGTAACAGCGGAGAGGTCAGTTTTGCTGATCTGCTTCATATGGTCAGCAGGGTGGAGGGGATCGAACGCATCCGGTTTGCCACCTCCCATCCCAAGGATCTATCCAATGATTTGATCCGGGCCATGAAGGATATAGACAAAGTATGCAACCATCTCCATCTGCCGGTGCAGTCCGGTTCCAACGACGTTTTAAAACGAATGAACCGTAAATATGACCGTGATACCTATTTTACAAGAATCTCGGCTTTAAGGCAGGCATGCCCGGACATTGCCCTGTCAACGGATATTATTGTCGGGTTTCCCGGAGAATCCGTATCTGATTTCCACCAGACCATGGATTTGCTTGAAACCGTAGAATTTGATGCGGTCTTTGCCTTTGCCTATTCAACAAGGTCTTTCACACCGGCTGCCAAATTTTCAGACCAGCTGGATGAACAGACCAAACGCGGCCGGCTCAATGAACTGCTGGATTTCCAGGAGAAGATAACAGAAAAGAAAAATAAAGCCTTTGTTGGTAAAAAAGTCACGGTGCTGGTGGAAGGTGAAAGTCCTAAACCCAGGGACGGATTTCTTAAAAAAAATGAAAATACCAGACAGATGTTTGGCAGAAGCGATGCAAATAAAATAGTCCATTTTGCAACGGAAAAGGCTGCCGCCGGGGATCTGGTCACTCTTGAAATTATAAACGCATACCCCCATTCCCTTTGGGGAGAGGTCTGCGAAAGCGATTAAGATGTTATGAAAATTAAATCAACGACCATTCGACCCAATGAACTGTGCCCGTGCGGCAGCGGGA
>JAKSBO010001070.1 GCA_022361095.1 Desulfobacterales bacterium
AAAAATCAGCAAAAAACGCAGTTTTGCCTTTGTTATTTCCGATTATCTGAGTCCGGAATACGAAAAGAGCCTGCGCCTTTTAAACCGGCGGCATGAGGTCGTGGGGATGCGCGTGTTTGACGGCGGGGCCTTTCACCTGCCCATGGCAGGCATTGTGCGGGTCAAGGATTTTGAGACCGGGGAAGAGACGTTTATGGATGCAGGCAGCAAGAAGATGCGGCAATGGTATACCGATCAACGGCAGAAAATTCATACCCGGACATCATCGGTGTTTACCAAAGCCAGGGTAGATCTTGTGGACGTCACCACCACCGATAGTGTATCCGACGTATTGACCCGTTATTTCATACTTCGGGAGAGCAGACGCTGATGCTTGAAGATATTCATGACATAAGACCGCCGGTGATGACAGGCATGGATCCCGAACTTGTCCGGGCACTGCTTTGGGGTGCCGGGGCAATTCTAGCCTGTGCCCTGGTTTTTCTGATCATCCGTTACTGGCTTAAAAAAAGAGAGAACAGAACACAGCCTGCCCAGGCCCTTGCCTTACTCACCCCATATGAGACGGCGGTACGGGATCTGGAACAGTGCATGACAGGGTTCGGCCACGATGCCAAAATTTTTTATTTTGAAATGAGCCGTATTTTAAAGACTTATGTTTCAGGCACATTTCAAATCAATTGTTCCGAGATGACGTCCCAGGAGATGGCCAGGGCAGTAAAGGCGCTTGATTTTAAGGATGCTGGGCTTAAAACCCAATTGATTCAGTTCCAGGACCGGTGCGACCCCATCCGATATATGCCCCTGGAAACACAGGGCGCACTGGAAGCCGCGCGCATGCAGCAGGACCTGGCCCTTGCCGGCAGCCTTGTGGCCCGGATAGAAGAGGTGATTGCAGAGGCAACAGCCAAAGATAATGGGGAGGATGCCTGATGTTCCGACTTGCCTCCCCCTGGTTTCTGCTGCTGCTTATCCTGCCCTGGTCATGGTGGCTGGTTCACACGGCCAAACATTCAAAACGGTTTTCGTTTAAATGGTTTCAAAAGTCTTCGGGCCACAGTCTCCGGGTATCGAGCCTGACCGGCACCTCCCGGATGCCTTTCAGTGTCGCTGTTCTGGCGGCCCGTCTCATGCCTTTGGTGAAGGTGCTGGCATTAAGCCTGATGATTATTGCCCTTGCCCGCCCCCAGTCCGGAGAACGAAAGGTCAATGTGGAGACCGAAGGGGTTAATATTGTTCTGGCCCTGGACCTGTCCGGGTCCATGAAAGCGCTTGATTTTAAACGGGAAGGGGAAATCGTCACCCGCCTTGATGCCGTTAAAGGTGTGGTTTCCGATTTTATCATGGAAAGAGAAGGGGACCGCATCGGCCTTGTTGTGTTTGGGACCCATGCCTTTACCCAGGTGCCGTTGACCCGGGACTACAATACCATTGCCTTTATGCTTGATCATTTAAAAATCGGTGCAGCAGGACCCAGTACGGCCATTGGCGATGCCCTGGGCATTTCCCTCAAGCGCCTTGAAGATATTCCGGCCAAGTCAAATATCATTATTCTGCTCACCGACGG
>JAKSBO010000801.1 GCA_022361095.1 Desulfobacterales bacterium
AAAAATCATAAAGAATCAACAGATAGATTCGGGATCGGACCAAGGGCAACGATATTTTTAAAGTCTTATTTTAGGCCTCTTAGAGAATCCATTTTGAGGTCCAAATGGCACTCTAAAAAAACCGGCTGCTCTTTGAGTAAAAAGAGCCCCACAGGCAAGCGGTGGCTTTGTCCATGATTGAATGGAGCCTCTGTTTTCCCCAAAGCAATGAATAACAAAAGCATTGTTCCTGGCAAGAAAGAAAGCGAGGCTTGCAGATTCTCAAGAATCGTTCTGGTATCATAGAGAATCTGGGGGCTTTATAGCCAGCATCCATAGGGCAATAATCCCTCCCTTGGGCTGAAAAAGGAGGCTATTTCATCATGCTTTGAATAGTTTTCTGAAATTGATTTATTTGATTTTCAGTTCGCCCTTGCTTGTTTCCTGGTCACCGACCTTCCACTCGATTTCTATCTCAAGTTTTCTTTCGGTCTTTCTTTTTCCCACTTCCTCTTCAGCTTTGATTTCCACCTCAACCCGGTCCGGAATATCCAGTACCACCTCTTCTTTTCCCCGGCTGAGAGTCACTTTTCCCTTCTCGATCTTTTCGGCGATGTCACGCATCAACTTTGCCGCTTCAATGTTGGACATCTTTTCTTCACTCTTCAATAGAACTCTTTCTTTACCCATTAAAGTCTCCTTTTAAAAGAATCAATCGCTGTCCGCCAGCAGCTCGGGGCTTTTAAATTTTGCTGACCATGGTTCCTTCCAATGCAATAACATTGTTAAATAATAAAACACCAAACTATATTTTCAAAGTATTTTCGACAAAATCAATCCTATAGAAATATTCATTATTTAGGACTATTATTAATCGCCATAGCCATTTTCAACCCATCATTTCCGCGCTTAAAGGTGCGAAAATATGAAATTCAGAAAGCTCATTTCCATATCTGTTTTTAGTGTTGATTTGTTTTTGCGCCGTATTTACGGGAGACTTTTCGGCAGACCGGGAACCGACTTTTTAAATTTTGTTGTGGGAACCCCGGGTGAAATGCCCGGTCCGTCGATGACGGTGATCAGCAGTCTTCCCAGGCCGGGTTTAAACCGACAAATGGGATTGAATGATTTCGGGATTATCCTCAAGCTCCCGGGTGGTCAGATTGTTGACAATTTCCCCCCGGGTGTCCATGAGATAGTGGCGGCTTGCGACCTTGAGCGCCATTTGGTAATTTTGCTCGACAATCAAAAGGGTGATGCCCGATTGGACGCAGAATTTTAACACCACATCCGTAATATTTTGGACCAGGATCGGCGACAGGCCCTGTGAGGGCTCGTCCATGATAATGATCCGGGGATTACTGATCAGGGCCCTGCCAATGGCCAGCATCTGCTGCTGACCACCACTCAGGGTGGCGCCGTCCTGATGGGTTCTGTCGGCCAGCACCGGAAAATGTTCGTACACTTTTTCAAATGTCCAGGCATTTTCACCGCTGCCCGGCCGGGCTGCCAGGCACAGGTTTTCCTCAACACTCAATCCCGGGAAAATGTGGCGTTCCGCAGGCACATAGGCCACCCCCAGCCGGGAAATTTTGTGGGACTGCCACCGGGTGGTTTCCCGGCCGTCAATAAAGATGTTGCCGGACCGGGGCGGGGTCAGGCCCATGATGGATCTCAGGGTTGTGGTTTTCCCGGCACCGTTGCGCCCGATAATTGAGACAGCTTCCTGGGCGTACACGTGCATGGAAAGCCCCTGGATAACGTGACTGTCGCCGTAATAGGTCTGCATCCCTTCAATTTCAAGGATCTTATGCCGCTTTTCCAAGATATGCCTCTTTGACCTGCTGGTTGTTGCGAATTTCCCGGGGCGTACCTTCTGAAATGATGCAGCCGTCCTGGAGGACCGTGATCCGGTCTGAAATCCGCATGACCATATCCATATCGTGCTCCACCAGGACAACGCTGATATCATTGGCCAGATCTTTGATCAGGTCTGCAACATGATGGGTTTCCGAAGGTGACATGCCGGCCGTGGGTTCATCCAGGAACAGAATCTTGGGGTCTGAGGCCAGGGCAATGGCGACCTCGAGCACCCGCTGATCACCATAGGCCAGGTTTTTGGCCGGCATATCGGCCTTTCTTTCCAATCCCAGCCGTTCCAGCATGGCCCATGTATCCTTGATGACCGGTTTTAATTTTTGTTTTAAGGAGAATATGCGAAAAGAGCCCCCGACTTTGGCCTGCCTGGCAATTCTCAAGTTTTCAAATACACTTAAATTCTCAAACAGGCTGTTGATCTGGAAGGTCCTGGAAATACCCATTTTAACCAGGTCATGGGTGGGCGTGTTGGTAATGTCCTTCTCCTTGAACAAAACTTTGCCTGAACTGGCCCCGATTTTTCCGGTGACAATATTGATAAACGTGGTCTTTCCGGCACCGTTGGGACCGATAATCGAGGTTAATCCATTGTGGTCAACACTGAAACAGACATCGTTGGTTGCTGTTACGCCGCCGAATTGACAGCATAAATTATGTGTACAAAGTAATCCCCTCATCGTTACTCCTTTCTCAATCGTCTGATATGACCGGTCAGGCCGGCAAATCCGGTGGGCAGAAACAAGACAAGAAAAATGACCACAAGCCCGAGAAAAACTTCCCAATGCTCTGTCATCGTACTGATATAATCCTGGATATAAATAAAGATGGCCGCACCGGCCAGGGGCCCCCAAAGTGACCCCATGCCGCCCAAAAGGACCATCATAAGCACACCGGCCCCGGCAAAGGCACTCATGGTGGACGGGCCGATATAGCCTTTATGCAGGATAAATAAGGCCCCTGAGATACCGGCGAGCATGCAGGCCAGCAACCAGCCCAGCAGTTTGTACTTTCTCACATTGATCCCGATAAAGGCGGCCCGGTTTTCATTTTCGCGAATGGCTTCAAGCACCGCGCCGAAAGGTGAATTGATGATTCTCCGGGTGATGAAAAAACACAAGGTGACAATGACCAGTGTGAACATGTAAATCACCAGGGGATCACCGGAATTTCCGATGGTGATGCCGAACAGGCTGATATCCGGATTGGGCATGCCCATTAATCCGTCATCCCCGCCGGTTAGATCATACCATTTCCATACAATGGTGTGGAACATCATGCCGAATGCCAGGGTCAGCAAGGCAAAGGTCAGCCCCCCGGTCCTGACCTGAACCCACCCCACGGGCAGGGCCACAGCACAGGTAAAGGCAATGCCGGCCAAACAGGCCAGCCAGAAGGATGCCGGGGATACATG
>JAKSBO010000940.1 GCA_022361095.1 Desulfobacterales bacterium
ATTTCCTGGGATTTGATGTGGGGTTGATCGTACCGGTTGGCTACTACGATATGGATCTCGGGTATTGGGTGCCAAAAGAAAACGCCAAAGTAGTCAAGCTCCTGGACACAGACGGGGACGGGGTGGTAGATGCGCTGGATGCGGATGGTGACGATCTTGCAGATGACCTGAATGGAGACGGGTCTGTGACGGATGAAGCCACAGGTCTCGGGGCCCCGGATTACTATGCGCCCGGGAATACCATGTGGCGGTTCCAGGCAGAGCATTTCTCTCCATGGGACTGTAATGATCCGGTATATTACCCACCCGGGGCCATCCCGCCCAATCCAACCGCTCCCCCCTCCCTGGATAACCAAAAATCCGAAGGCAACGATTGCAAGAATGTCATAAATTCATATGTTGAAGAACGCAGCAGGCTTTTCCATGAAACGATTCCAATTCCGGGTACAGACCTGTCCCTTCACTATTCAACAGCAAATCTGCCCGGTGGAACAGAGGTTAATATCCCTCTTTCCGGAGATACTGTGCCTGATAATCTGCTAGGGATAGAACTGGTTGTCAGCATTGCCGGAAAAACATATAAATACGCCTTTGATTCGCTGCCGAATCTAAGCTATTTGTTCAAATGGAATGGGCTTGACTGGCGTGGTGCCCAAGTTGCTGTGCCAAGCACACTGTCGGTGACAATTAACTTTTTATACCAGGGCTATTATGGCTCTTCATATAACGATTTTATAGACTGGTTTGGTAAATATCCTGACGGCCTGTCCTCTGGCCTGAAATCAAGGCTGAGTGTTAGAAAAGCATTGAAATATAAATTTACAATGCCACCCCGAGACGGCCGGCATAAAGGCCAAATAGCCAACGGCTGGACCCTGTCCCGGCATCACTCTTTAAACCCTGTTGATCCCACGGTGCTTATCAAGGGAGACGGGGGAAAAGCCACCATCCTTGATACGGATTATAAATATTCACGGATAGATCAATGCAATATGATGGAAAAGGTCGGGGGAACAGAGGAATCCGGCTTTTCAGGTGATAACGGGCCGGCAACCGAAGCAGATTTTGCATGGCCCCAGGGGATTGCGGTGGATGGTGCCGGCAATCTTTATATTGCAGACACCGCAAATATGAGAATCAGAAAAATAGACACCCAGGGCATTGTCACCACCATTGCAGGCAACGGGAATTACCAGGACGGCACCACGCCGGTGGATCGATTGCCGGCAACGGATATTCCCTTGAAATCTCCAACAGATATAACCGCAGACAATAATGGAAACGTCTTCTTTGTGGATGCCGAGCCTGAAACCGGCGGGCGGGTCCTTAAAATTGATAAAAACGGTATTATATCCACCGTGGTTGGAGGGAATGCAACGGTTTACGGCATTGCCGCAGACAGACACGGGAATCTATTTATTGCTGAACCACAAGATGGGCGGATACGGATGGTGGACCCAACAGGTGAAATTACCTTGGTTGCCGGGTCCGGGGAGTTCGGATATTCCGGGGACGGCGGAAATGCCATGGAAGCGGGATTTGTCTGGCCTGTGGGGTTGGCCGTGGACAATTCGGGGAACCTGTACATCGCGGATGAAGGCGCCCATGTCATACGCAGAGTCGATGCGAGCGGAATGATTACCACCGTCGCCGGAACCGGGGAATATGGTTATTCCGGGGACGGTGAACAGGCCACCAAGGCGCAACTCACTTATCCGGGGAAAATAGCACTGGATGTCCAGGGAAATCTTTATATACTCAACTCTACACGCGTTCGCAAAATTAACACCAGCGGGGTTATTAAAACAATAACCGGAGATGGTGGAACCACCCAGCCTGTGGAGGACGTGTCTGCCATTGAGCCGGACTTAATAGATGGCTTTTCAAATCTGGCAATTGACGATTCCGGAAATATATACACAACGCTGGGTGGCCGGAATATCATCACAAAGCTTGGCCCCCTGGTGCCTTATTTAAGTTACCTTGAATCAGAAAAAAATCGCGTTTATGCGGATTCCAACGGATATGGCTATATTATCGATTCGGTTGGGCGCCATATTAAGACCATTGACCTTGAGACCGGTGCAACCATGTACACTTTTGAATTTAAAGGCGTACATGCAAGTTCATCCACCCCCCTCATTGCCGTCATTGACGCCTTTTCCAATAAAACTACAATAAAAAGAGGGATATCAACTGTAAACGCTATTGTCTCGCCGGAAGGTCTTACAACAAATCTTGCTATTTCCAAGGGTAATTTAAACCGAATTACCTTTCCTGACGGCTCTTGCTATGATTTTGAATATGATGATA
>JAKSBO010000661.1 GCA_022361095.1 Desulfobacterales bacterium
CCACAACAAAGTTTGAAAGATCTGAGTAATTTACACAGACTTTCTTATAAACAGCCACGGGCTGACCTGACATATCAGCTGCCAGGCTCAGCCCACAACAAAGTTTGAAAGATCTGAGTAACTTACACAGACTTTCTTATAAAAAAAAATATCAGAATGGAAATAAGACCGTCGGAGCCGAATTGCAGGAAACGAAAGTTATTAGGGGTGTGGTGTAAGCATTTTAAATTTTAAATAGATCCCCTCACATGATGATAAGCAGGCAGTCTGGGATATTAATGAATCGGGAAGAGGTTCCGAATCTCGGCTAAGGGCCGGCCGGCTCCCTGTTCCAAATGCGTTTCAACTCGTCCATGTGGGTCATCAGGATTTCCATATACCGGGCTTCCAGATCCAGCATTTCGGTGTCATTTTTCCGGAGCCATTCAGACAGCCAGGCAAAACGCAGGGCCAGGATATACTCCGGGAGCAGGTCCCAGCCTTTTGGCGAAATAATGTTGGCATGTTTTAACGTCCTGATAAAGGTCATGACCATGGGCATACCCAGACCTTCAGGGTCTTCGATGCCGGCGCAGCCCACCAGGTTGGCGGCATCAAAAATTTCGGGCTTGAATCCGGTGAATTCCCAGTCAATTACCGCTTTGATTCTATTGCCGTTCCAGAGTGCATTAAGCGGGTGAAGGTCCCCGTGGCAAAAAGAGGTCGGAATCGTATCGTGCTCGGGTATAAACCGAATTTCAAGAAATTTGACAAAGGGCAGGTAAAGGGCATGGACGCCCGGATTGTTCTCTTTAACCTGATCCATCAGAACGGAAATATACGCCGGCAGGGAAAATGATGTTCCGGGAACAATGGATTGTATACCCATGGAGGCTTTATTAAGCCGAATTAGAAAATCGGCAAAATTTGCGCCCATCTCCCCGGATGCCAGGTAATCAGGCCGTTTAAGCTCTGTGCTGTCCAGGAAGTCAGAAACCTGAAAGCAACTGTTCTTGTAAAAGGCCAGGCTTTGTCCGGATCTATTCGGTTTGCTTGCCAGGGCCTGGGTCAGTCCGTTTTGTTTGAGGAAATCCACGGCCCGGGCAACAGTATGGCGATGCCCGCATTTGTCCCGGGTATATTTTTCCAGTAAAAAGAGCGACCCGTTTTTATCCTGGATCACGGCCCGTTCAATGGTCCTTTCCGGGCTGCCGTGGATGTGGCAATCATCCCGGAGGCAGTGAAAATTAATGCCCCATTGTTCAAAAAGCCAGCGGGTAAACGCCCTGAACCGAGATTCACCAGACCGGAAATCAGATAATTCGTGCATGCTGCTCCTCTCTGGTGATACATGTATTATTCATGCGTATCTTTATTTTAAGTATGCAGACCAATGGTGAGATACGTCTTTTGAGCCTGACTGGGGTAATGTAGGACCGGAAGAAAACAGCATCTAAAAAACTAAAATAAAGCTCATAAGGACCGACAAATTTGTTTCCCTCAAAATAAAACGACGTTACTTCACCCAATTGTAAGGTGTCAACTGTTTTTCAAAGCAATCCGCTTCAAATCTACCGGTTTTGTATTACTTGCACGCTTCTGGTTGAGTGGATTCAAAGGCTCGTCAACGTTTTATTTTTGATACTGCCGCTTCTGAAAAAAGATTGATTTTGGCAGGATACCGGTTTACCTTTTTTCATTGTAAAGAGGTTTTACACCAACAGGAAACCATGACATGGATAGACCGCAATCGTATGTGATCGGCATTTCAGGAGGCTCGGGCTCCGGAAAAACCACGCTCGTCAATAGCATACTGCAACACACAGGATCAGACAGCATTGCCGTCATCCGGCATGACTGGTACTATAAACATCATCCCCACCTGCCGTCGGCAGGCCGGGATCAGGTAAATTTTGACCACCCCGATGCCCTGGACACGGCCCTTTTAGTCAAACAGCTTAGGGCTCTCCTTGACGGGCAGACGGTAACAGCGCCCCAATATGATTACGACACTCATCTGCGGCTGGCACAGACGATCACCATCCGTCCCAGCCCTGTCATCATTATTGACGGCATGTTAATTTTTACCGACCCGGTATTAAAGGGGATGATGGATCTTAAGGTTTATGTGGAGACCGACCCGGATATCCGGTTTATCCGGAGAATGACCCGGGATATTGAGCACCGGGGCCGCACCCGGGAGTCCGTGGTCCGCCAGTACCTTGAAACGGTCAAGCCTATGCACGACCGGTTTGTGGCCCCTTCCAAAAAATATGCGGACATCATCGTCCCCGGCGGCAGCCGGAGTGATTCGGTACTAGCGCTTTTAACTGCAAAAATAGACCGTCTGACCTGATAACCGCCGGCACGTCCGACTCACTATCCAAGTGACATCTCATCTGCCTGCCTTTTGACAATCCTCTTCCCGGCTGCACGTCTGCAGCATCTCATTTATTAAAGTTTTGGTTCATTTTTTTAAGAAGCCTTAAAAACGCCTTTTTTTCTTCCAGGGTAAAATTGTGATACGCAGTGCTGTGAAGTTCGGCGGATATTTCGGCAAATACCTTTTCAATACTCAACCCTTTCTCGGTTAAACAAACATATGTGGTCCGTTGATCACTGCTGCGCTTGACTTTTTTTATATAGCCCAGCTTTTCGAGCTTATTCACCAATGTGGTAATCGTTGACTTTTCTTTACCTAACAACGCACCAATTTCTTTCATGGTCAAAGATTTATTATGATCGTAGAGTACCGTTAAAATATTTCCGTAAGAAGGAACGATATCATCAAGACCTTTTTCCTGAAGCTGGTTTTCAATAAATTTAATCATCTTCTTTTTTGTTTTACTCATAAAAAAGACAATATACTTTTCGTTCATTATTTATCCTCAATTCATATTTATTAATCCTGATTATATTATGTGCGCATCAAATTTAACAAGAAAATAGTTTGACATAGAACCTTTTTCACATTAATATTAGTTCGATGTAGAACTAAAAAACAAAGGAAATCAAAATGAAATTGATCCAATTTAATGCGATGCAAATTTATGAAAAAGAGAACGCTGTATTTGAACGCAAAATCATCTCAAGAAACACCTCCGACTTGCCCGAAGGCGACGTCCTGATAAAGGTAAGTTACTCTTCACTCAATTATAAGGATGCGCTGTCATCTATCGGCAATAAGGGTGTTACCCGGCAATATCCGCATACACCGGGAATTGATGCAGCCGGTATTGTTACGGAAAGTAGTTCCGGTCTCTTTAAAACCGGCGATGAGGTCATCGTAACCGGGTATGATCTTGGGATGAATACAGCCGGCGGCTTTGGCGAATATATACGCGTTCCCGCTGACTGGGTTGTTCCGTGTCCTGATTCTTTATCCCTGAAAGAGAGCATGATTTACGGCACAGCCGGTTTTACAGCGGCCTTGTCAGTATACAAACTTATTGGGTCAGGTGTAAATCCTGAAGACGGAGAAATTCTTGTAACAGGTGCCACCGGAGGGGTTGGGTGCATCGCTGTGCCGATCCTGAAAAAACTTGGATATGAAGTGATTGCGGCAACCGGAAAAATTCATGAAAAAGAGTTGTTACAGTCCATCGGTGCAAAAGATATCATTGATCGCAGCGAACTGAACGACACCTCTAACCGTCCGATGCTTAAAGGCAGATGGGCCGGTGTAATCGATACCGTAGGGGGCAATACACTATCCACCGCTCTAAAAATGACAAAATATTCCGGAAGTGTCACATGCTGCGGCAATGTCTCTTCACATGAATTCACAAGCTCAATCTATCCTTTTATCCTTCGAGGCGTCTCTCTTTTTGGAATCGACTCGGTCCAGTGCCCTATGGATTTAAGAAAAGATGTTTGGGCGAACCTTGCAACATCATGGAAAATCGACAATATCAATTCAAATGCCACAGAAGTCTCTTTAGAAGCGCTCAACGAAAGAATCGATTTGATACTTGCAGGCAAGCATGTAGGCCGAACCATCATTAACCATAACCTTTAGCAGCAATTATCAGATGTATTGGCCGGGCTCTCACCGGGATCATATTCCGGAAAATGAGAGCCGGCTTCCTGGTCATTTTGACGGGTGATTTTAAACGGTCTGGAAGATTAAAAATCAAAGATTCTCTTTAATGACTCCGGCAGGTATCCTTACCGGCTGTGCGCTTATTGACTTTTATAAATGTTTTATTTTATAAGTACTAACTTTGCGCACAAGCCCGGGACAAGGAATGATACCACAGAAAGACAATAAAGTTTACACCGTCGGCACCCTGACAAGAGAGATAAAAAACCTGCTGGAGGATCAATATCCTTTTTTATGGATCACAGGTGAGATCTCAAATTTTTCAACGCCGGCGTCAGGCCATTCCTATTTTTCATTAAAAGACGAAGCTGCCGTAATTTCCTGCGTGGTTTTTAAAGGGCAGAAACGCCATTTAAAATTCACCCCTGAAAACGGCATGAAGGTCAAAGGCATGGCCCGCCTCTCCCTTTACGAGCCCCGGGGAAATTACCAGCTCATTTTTGAACATATGGAGCCCGAGGGCACAGGCGCACTTCGGCAGGCCTTTGAACAGCTTAAAGCCAAGCTGTCTGCCATGGGCTGGTTTGATGCTGAACTCAAAAAAGAGGTGCCATTTTTACCGTCGGGCATCCACGTCATCACTTCGGGCACGGGTGCTGCGGTGCGCGACATTATCCAGGTGGCCGGACAGCGCTGCCCAAGCGTTCCCCTTGAGATCATCCCGGTCAAGGTGCAAGGA
>JAKSBO010000266.1 GCA_022361095.1 Desulfobacterales bacterium
AGAATGAAATTTACTTACATCAGCATGTATCGAAGATAAGAATATGCGGGCCTGTCAGGACTGTTCGGATGGGGACCCACGGTGTAAACAAAAAAAATCCTGCCCCTTTTAAAAAAGGGCAGGAGGGATTTAAAACAGTACTGTTATATAATCATCAACCGGGTAAAATCAGGCTTTGGTCACCTTGACCCGGGTGCTGGAAAAATCAGGGATGCCGCCCACAAGATCCACCATGGGGGTCTGATCCAACTTCGGGTCGAGCAGGGCGACATCATTGAAATTCAAACCTGCGGCAAATTTTTGATTTGCAATCAGCACATTGTTTTTCACCACATCTTTGCCGCCCAGGAATGCAGAGTCACCGTTTTTAACGGCCAGGGCGGTCGCACCGAACTGGGTGTGTCCGAAATGGAAGGAGATCGCGATACACCCGGGTCTCACAAGGCCGGTCAGGCCGACTTTTCCCCGGATGCCTTCAGGGTTGCTCCGGGAGGAGACGATCACCTCATCCCCGTTTGCCAGGCCAAGCGTGTCTGCATCCTGGGTGTTCATCTCCACCTGGTTGGTGTTTTCAATTTCCATGGCCAGGGCGGACCACAGAGACCTCGATTGGGTATGCAGTCTGTTTTTGTAAGTTACAATGGAAAAGGGAAACTCTGTTTCAAGATCGTCCAGCAGTTGCCCGCCGGCATCCCTGGGCGCCACCCATCCGGGAGCGCCTGAAAACCGTTCGCCGGTCAGGGCGTTTACGGCACCTGCCAGGCTCTCATTGTACAGATGGACCCGGGAGAGGCCTTTGGTAAAGATATCCCCTTTGAACACCGCATCATAGGGCTTGAAAATTCCGCCCCGGGCCAGCATGGTGCATACCTTTTTCCAGGCATCCGGGCTGAGCATTTCCCGGTGCCGGGCCACAGGATAGGCTGATGCCACGTAATCCGTGTCAGCTTTGGATGCCGGGGCAAGGTTTGCGTTATGGGCGATGTTGGCAAAGGCCCGAAGATAAAAATCCTCAGCCCGGAATAAATCGTGGTATGACCCGTCAGCCGCCTTGATGGCCTTTTTGCCGAACCCTTTGAGATTTAGGGCCACGGCCAGGTCAATGAGCAGGGTTTCCGTGCAGATGGGCCTGCCGTCCGGCGTTTTGTCGGTCAATGGCTCAACCATGGGGGTTCTGATGCCGGTAAAAGAGAGACCGGGCGCATGGGGTGTCAACCACCCGAAATGCCCTTCGGCAAAGGAGAGGTCCGGCACAATATAATCGGCATAGATGTTGGACTCATTTACGGCAATATCCATGGAGAGGTGCAGCGGGACCTTGTCGGGATCGGTCAGGGTCTGCTTGAACCGGTATCCCCCCGGAATGGAAAAAACCGGATTGTAAAGATAGGTGAACAGCACCTTGGCCGGATAGGGGTACTGGGCGTCCATACCGCTTAATGCCTCTACGCTGAGCCCGCCTTTGGTAAAGCTGAACCAGGGGCGCCGGGCCGGATAGCCCGATCCTGTGGCTGCTTTTTTCCGGGCAAATTCAGCTGTTTTTTCATAATGGGCCTTTTCCCTTGAGATGGCCACACCGCCGTTTTTATGGCTGCCTTCAAAGTGTTTGAGATCAAACAGGCCTGAAAGCGGCTTGCCGCATCCGCCCCCGCTTTTAAGATACCCGCCTTTCATGTTTACACTGCCCACCAGCACGTTCAAGGCTGCCACGGCATAGGCGGCATAGGTGCCGTTCACATAGTTGCCGGCCCCATGATACTGGGTAACGGCTGCTTTTGTGCCGTGGGAAGAGAACTCTTTGGCCGTGGCGGCAATCTGCTGTTCACTGATGCCGCAAGCCGTGGCATATTGGGCAGGGGTATAGGACATGGCCGCTTCGTAAAGCAGCTCATAGGCGGTTTTCACATGGATTGGGTTGCCGAAATAATCCTTTACCGTACAAGATTTTCTGATGTCCGCCGTGTCCACGGCATCTGCCGGCAGCGGGATATCACCGTTTTCAGCAAACACCACATGGGCCTGTGCCCGCTCGTCTCCAAAAGACGGATCAATATGCTTCATGCGCAGAAAAGCGCCGTCATCGGGGTGGGACGGGTCGCAAATTACAAGAAAGCTTGCATTGGACAATACCCCGTATCCGTTTTTGCTGACCTGTGCCTCATTGGGCAGGCTTAAGTATCTGGTATCCACGGCATTGTTCTCCATCATCCAGCGGATGATGCCCATGGCCAGTGCCCCGTCTTTTCCGGGCTTGACCGGAAGCCAGTCCTTTGCGTGGGCCGCGGCCCGGGTGGCCCTGGGATCGGCAATGGAAAAGGAGAGCGTGCCGTCGGCCTGGCGCCGGGAAACCATGGCGCCGTAGGTGTTGACACCGGGTTGAAGGGCCTCGTAAATATTGGCGCCGAACACCAGGATGTAGTCGGCGTTTTTTGGGTCTGCTTTAAGTTCCACCTGGCTGCCGCCGCTTAAGGCAAAATTGCCCATGCGGAATCCCAGGCCGCAGATGTCCGTGTGTCCAATCCGGTTTCTTGAACCCACCGATGCTTTGACAAACCGGTCGATGAACTCTTTGCGGCCGCTTTGCAGCCGGCCTGTGAGAAACACAAACCCGTTGCGCCGGCTGCCAAGGCAGGGATCACCCGGATCAATGGGATCATCGGAGAGCACCTGATTTAAACCCGGCACCACACGGTCTTCACCTAAATGGGCAAAAAGCTTGCCGCCCCGGCTGACTTCCCGGATCAGGTCCTGCCATTCAATGGGTTCAAACTTTCCGGAGCCCCTGGGGCCTGAGCGCTTGAGGGGCCGTTTGAGGCGGTAGGGGCTTGTCATGTGCCGGGGCGTATCCAGGGCCTTTCCGCACACAGGGCTTTGACAGAGCATGGCCTCTTTCACCGGGGTGTCGTAATCAATGGGAGAAAACTGCATGTTGTAAGGATGATAGGGATTGCCTGAAATATTGATCAGCTTTCCGTCCTTGACCACACCCCTAACCCCGCACCTTGCATTGCAGGCAAGGCAGACCGAATGAACGGTTTTTGTCTCTTGGGACATCCGGGTCTGAGCGGCCTGTTCAAGTTCTCTTGGATTTACAAAGGCGGTTTGGGCATCGGCAGGCTTTGACGCAGCAATGATCCCGGCCGCAGCCGCAGCCCCGCCTGTTTTGATTGCCTGCCTGCGGGTCATGCCTTTGCGGGCATCCGTTTTTTTAGTCATTTGAATCTCCTTTGCCGGACTTGATCACATGGACGGCGCTTTGGGTGGTCTCGGATTGGGACAGGGCCGAAAGGTAGCCGGCAAATTCGCCTTCGGGCCTGTCCAAACGTCCGAAAATCCGGGCGTTGGATGAACAGTTTTCCACACAGGCCGGCACAAGGCCCTGGTTAATGCGGTCCAGGCACAGGTCACACTTGTCGGTTTTATTGTTGAATCTCTGGTCATGAAACCGGGCGTCATAGGGGCAGGCATCAATACAGGCGCCGTTGCCGTCACATTTTTGCCAGTCCGTGAGCACAATGCCTGTGGGATGGACAAAGGCAGCTCCAGTGGGGCAAGCCCCAACACAGGGCGCAGGATTGCAGTGCCGGCAGATATCTGCTTCAAAATGCAGGGAGGTATTGGGAAAGGTTCCGGTTTCCCGGGCCGTAATCCGGGTATTGAAACGATTTTTCACCGTATGGGTCTGCAGCTTGCAGGCCACCATACAGGACTGGCAGCCGGAACAGCGGGCCGTGTCAATGATCATTCCCCATTTCCCGGTGTCAAGGGAAGAGAAGGCGTGAACCCGCCCTGTGGCCACCACAACTGCGCCGGTCCCCAGGCAGAATATCAGCCCGTTTTTGATAAATTGTCGTCTGTTTTCCATGGTAGATTTTCTATATCCCTATCAATAGGTAATAAAAAGGCCGGTGGGGGCTCTCCCCCACCGGCCTTGAACGTGTAACGGACTTTACATCTGGTCTGCTTTAAATTTTACGTTGTAGCTGAAAGTTTTGGCGTCAAAATAGTTGCGCATTTTGCCGTCCACCCGGGCCGCCGGATACATGAAATAGGGAATGGGGCCGTCTGCGCCGTTAAGGTTAACGCCCCTGGAATTTTTTTCCAATACCAGGCGGAACAGGTCATCGCCGCCCCAGAAAAATTTGCGCCACTCCTCGGTGGCCGCGTCTTTAAGTTCGAGCTTGTGCACCAGCATCATCTTTCTGACGTCTGCGGGATCAGCCATAACCCAACCGGTACCGGGCAGGTAAAATTCAGCCCAGCAGTGGAATCCTGAGGTGACATCGCCGTCTTTGGGAGATCCCAAGCGCAGGCCGTAAACGTCCCGGGCAGGGATATTGGCGGCGCGCAGCAACGTGACAAATACGGCGGACAGGTCCGCG
>JAKSBO010000195.1 GCA_022361095.1 Desulfobacterales bacterium
GCCTTGCCCAAAAGATTGCGGCAATCCAAAAGGGGCTGGACATAAACACGCCTGATCCCAAGGACCCCCTTGATGTACTGGCCAAGGTGGGAGGGCTTGAAATCGGCGGACTGGCAGGGCTGGTCATCGGTGCTGCCGCCCAAGGCATTCCCGTGATCTGCGACGGCCTGATCTCCACGGCAGGCGCCCTGATTGCCTGTGAACTGGCCCCGGCGGCAAAAAACTATCTGTTCGCCTCCCATAACTCCGTTGAGGCGGGCCACCAATTCATGCATGAACGCATGGGCCTGACACCTTTGATTGATTTGAAATTCCGTCTTGGAGAGGGTACGGGTGCTGCGGCGTGCATGGCGCTTTTAGACCTTGCCACGCGTATTCTTGCGGAGATTAAAACCTTTGATGAAGTAGGCGTTTCCAAAAATTAACCACCCCCAAACAGGCAAAACCATATGAAATTTGACACCTATGCAATAAACAGGACCCTGAAAACCAACCTGAAAGCCCAGGGGCTTATCAGACCCACAGATATTCAGTACAAGGCGATCCCTTCTATTCTAAAGGGAGAAGATGTTCTGGCCATTGCACAGACCGGAACCGGAAAAACCGTTGCATTTGCGGTCCCTGTGATAAATACCGTCCTGAACCTGAAAAGAGCCCAGAAAAAATCCGGCATCCAAAGTATCATCATGGTTCCCACCCGGGAGCTGGCCGTTCAGATACAGGATGTCTTTAAGGATTTATGCCGTAAAACCAAGGTAAAACCCTTTGCCGTTTTCGGCGGGGTGGAACAGGACAAGCAGATTCAGACGCTCATGAAAGGGGTGGATATTTTGATTGCCACGCCGGGCCGCATGTTTGACCTGATCAGCCAGAAAGCCATTGATATCCGGCAGGTTAAAATTTTAATCCTTGATGAAGCCGATCAGATGCTGGACAAAGGATTTTTGGAGGATATCCAGTGTATCAAGCGCCTGTTGAAACAACGGCACCAGACCCTGTTTTTTTCAGCGACAATCGACAAAAACATTAAAAAGCTGGCCTATTCACAGGTCAAGTCCTCGGCTGTGCGCATCCAGATATCCCCGGAAGATCCGGTATCCAAAAATGTATCCCACTATGTGATCTCTGTGGAGATGGATGACAAGCGCTTTTTTCTGCGTAAATTCATCCGGGAAAACCCGGACAGCAAAATCCTGGTTTTTGTCAGGACCACCGTACGGGCCGAACGGGTGGCCAAAGCCCTGGAAAGATCCGACATAAGCACATTGACCATTTATGGTAAAAAAGATCAGGATCAGCGGCTGGCGGTTTTGACCCGGTTTAAGCAAGGTGACGACAAGGTGCTGATTGCCACGGATGTGTCGGCCCGGGGCATTGATATCCCCAATGTTGACTATGTGATCAACTATGACATTCCCGAACAAAAAGAGATGTATGTCCACAGGGTCGGCCGAACCGGCCGAGGCCGGTCCAAGG
The DNA here is from genome assembly GCA_022361095.1 of Desulfobacterales bacterium. Taxonomy (GTDB): domain Bacteria; phylum Desulfobacterota; class Desulfobacteria; order Desulfobacterales; family Desulfobacteraceae; genus Desulfobacter. Next base: position 1,477 of record JAKSBO010000195.1, read on the forward strand.
GCAAGGCCATATCCTTTTGCAGCAGCCGGGAAAAGGAGCTGTTAACCCGGATCCAGGACTTTTTAGGCAAACAGATAGAAACCATAAAGGTGTCCAAGGATGAATATGCCTTTACGGTCGAGGTCACCGAAACATCAAAAGATATCAGGGAGATGATCCTGGCAAACGAAGAATGGGAAAAGAAAAAAGGACGCCGGAAAAAAAAGTAGGCCTTACTCCACCATACCAATCTGCCCTGTTTTTTCAAAATGCACGGCGCAGCGGACCAGTTCGCTTGCATGTTTGATATTAAGCTTTTTTTTGATACGCTCCCTGTAGGTCCCAATGGTTTTGATACTTAAAAACAGGCGTTCGGCAATTTCCCGGGTTGAAAACCCCCTGCCGATCAGCTTGAAAACCTGGAGTTCCCGGTCGGTTAAACGGTCGAAGGGGCTTTTTTCCTGGGCCTCGGGCGGGTTGGCCATGGAAAAAAGGATATGTTCTTTGACTCTTTCATTGAGATAAATTTTGCCGTCAAGCAGAAGATGGACGGCCTTGACAACGGATTCCACGGCCTCCTGTTTCATGATGTAGCCATGGGCACCTGCAGACAAGGCCCGGGATGCATAAAGGTATTCATCATGCATGGAAAGCACCAGCACAGGGATATTGCTGTGATGCTGTTTCACATATTTGACCAAATCAAGACCGTCAGACTGCCTTAAGGAGAGATCCGCAATGATCAGGTCCGGATTGATGTGATTTATTTCATCAATGGCCTGCTTCACATCCCTGGCACTGCCATATGCGGCTAAGTCGGGCTCCTGATTAATCAGTTCCGCCAGGCCCAGCCTGAAAATGGGGTGATCTTCCACCAGCAAAATCTTCTTTTTGGACATATGCCACCCATATTAGCTGTGATATTGTTCGTTTTTCTATATCACCAACCCGGGTTGAATGCCAGGTTTTTTGGGCAGCGTATATTGACCTGATCATGGATTATGCCAATGCCGGCAGGAGGAATGTCAATCCCTTAACGCAATTGGTTTTCCAAGGATCTCAGACCAAACCACAGCCTTGCGCAGTCCCCGGGCCCCGGCCGGCAGCCGCTCGGAACCTGACCGGTCACAAGGTCTGTGCCGCTTGGTATGCCCCACATCTTTTGCCCCCCTTGTTTCCGGTCTATTGCCCGCTGTTCTGTGGGATTCTTTGTTTTGGGAAATAAAAACCGGGGCGTCTTTGGCAGGCTCAATGGGTTCAGGAACCTGGGCATCTGCGCTCTCGGGATAAAAATCCACATCTTCCCGGTTGTCCATTTCATCCCAGAAGGACTGATCTGGATCATCTTCCCCGGGCCGGTCATAGGCGCTCTCTTGCCCCCCGGGAGAGTCCATACTTTGACCGGCTGAGTCTCTCTTCCGGGCCTGTTCAGCCTGCCTGGCCGCCTCTTCAAGCGCCTCTCTGATTTTGCCCAGAATGTCAAACCCGCTCTGCTTTGATTTGCCTTTATCTTGCACCTTTGCCTTCTTTATCCGTTTCAAAAACGGTGCAAAAATAAAAACGAAAAATAAAATTAAGGTAATAAAATCACCGAAGTCCATAATGTTATCCTGATCTTGTTTTCGATGTTTTAAAAAAGGGTCGATAACGGCCATGGGACGGCCTGGCATATCAACTGCCAGGCCCGGCCCATCACCTTTATTTCAAAGGCTCTTCCGGCTGATCCGCCTGATCGGGGGCAGAAATGGAGTCCCTCATCCGGGTGTCGGCGCTGATATTCTGCATTTTATAATAGTCCATAATGCCAAGATTGCCGCTTCGGAACGCCTCGGCCATGGCCAGGGGGACTTGAGCTTCGGCCTCGACCACCTTTGCCTTCATCTCCTGGACCCGGGCCTTCATCTCCTGCTCCTGGGCAAAGGCCATGGCCCGTTTTTCCTCGGCCTTGGCCTGGGCAATCTTTTTGTCTGCCTCGGCCCGGTCGGTTTCCAATTCAGCACCGATATTTTTGTCCACATCCACGTCCGCAATATCAATGGAGAGAATTTCATAGGCCGTGCCCGCATCCAGGCCTTTGCTTAAAACGGTTTTGGATATGGTATCGGGATTTTCCAGCACCTGTTTATGGGTAATGGCCGAGCCGATGGTGGTGACAATGCCTTCGCCCACACGGGCCAGGATGGTCTCTTCACCGGCGCCGCCCACCAGGCGGTCAATATTGGCCCGCACCGTAACCCTGGAAATGGCTTTAAGCTGGATGCCGTCCTTGGCCATGGCCGCCACAATAGGAGTTTCAATGACTTTGGGATTCACTGACATCTGTACGGCTTCCAGCACATCACGTCCGGCAAGGTCAATGGCGGCGGTGCGGTTAAAGGAGAGCTCAATATTGGCCTTGTCCGCGGCAATCAATGCCTGGATCACCCGGGAGACATTTCCGCCGGCAAGGAAATGGGATTCAAGACTGTCCGTTGCAATATCAATTCCGGCTTTAACGGCCATGATCTTGGATTCCACGATCAGCTTGGGCGGCACTTTCCTGAACCGCATGAAAATAATGTTGAACAGGCCCACCCGGGCCCCTGACACCAGGGCCTGAATCCACAGGCCGATGTAAGAAAAAGCAAAGTAAACAATCACCAGGCCGAGGAGGCCTGCAACGATAAGAAGAATGGACATGATTTGCATGTTAATCACCTTTTTTATTTTTTTTATAAGAAAGTCTGTGTAAGTTACTAATATTTTTCAAACTTTGTTGTGGGCTGAGCCTGGCAGCTGATATGTCAGGTCAGCCCGTGGCTGTTTATACATTATCTTGACGACAAACGATTATTTGGTTGCCAGTGACCTTGCTGACCTTTAAGGGCGCATCTGCCTCGATAAATTCTCCGTCCGTAACCACATCCAGGCGGATACCGTCGATTATGGCGGTTCCGGACGGACGAAGGGTAGTGATGCTGCGCCCGGTGGAGCCCAGGTAATTTTCAAGGTCCGGAGACTGGGAAACCACCCCCTGGGATGCAGACAGATTTTTTTTAAGGGACAGCGGAGAAACCGCCAGCAGTTTAAACACCAGAATAAACACCATGGGAAGCAGAATCAAATCCGCTCCCAGAACTACATAGAACACTGAAATGGGGAACCCGGTGAACACAAGGAAAAGGGAGTAGCCGATAAATCCCAGGGCAGCCACGGATAAAAGCCCCATGGACGGCAAAAAAACTTCGATAACAATGGTAAAAATTCCCAGGATCTGGAAAACCAGAGGCAGGATCCAGGCACTCATTTTTCCCTCTTTTCCATAATTGTTTCAACGATTACATGGCCTGCGGAGACCCGGGTCACCCGGACGGATGTGCCGGGATCAATAAAATCACCCTGGGTAACGGCATCAATTTTCCTCTCCTTGATGCGCACCTTGCCCGAAGGCCGCAATGTTGTCAACGCAACGCCCTCATCACCGGCATTGATACCTGAAGCCTCACTGGATTCGGCACGGGAATCCTGTAGTGTGGCATCCAGATACGGCCCCTTGATCACCCTTGACAGCCCGGGCAGTACAAAACGCACCGCAGCCATTGACACCAGAAGGGCCCCAAGGGCACTGCCCATGACCAATCCCAGATTTTTTATCATGAGTTCTCCCTGCCAGGGCAGGCTTGGGTCGGGCAGCACAAAATTCTGGAAAGAGAGCACAAGGCCTGCGGCCAGGACAATGATGGCAGAGACCCCGGCGATGCCGAATCCCGGCAGGACAAACATCTCTATGCCCAGCAGCAGAAAACCGATGACGAACACCAGAATTTCCGTATAATCGGCAAGCCCCACCAGGTACTGATTGAAAAAAACCAATCCCAGGCAGATAATGCCTGTAATTCCGGGTATGCCGAATCCCGGGGCCTTAACTTCCGTATACACGGCACCAATGCCTATAATCATGAGAATCGGTAAAAAGGGCTGAATAAACCGGACAAAGGTTTCCGACCAGTTTTCCGACACCTCAATTTTCTGGGCCGTCCCGTATCCTAAAACGTCAAGGGCCTGGTCAAGGGTTGCAACACTCTGGCGGGAAAACCCAAGTTCGGCAGCTTCTTTGTCATCCATGGTCAACAGCTCGCCTTCACTGACAATGGTGGTCTTACGGGTAATTTCTTTTTTTTCTTTTTCGGAAAGGTCCTGCCAGGCCGTTTTATCCATGTATTCGGAATGATCTCCCCGGGTAATTCTATATACCTCCATGGATTTGGAGACCATGGATTCGGCCAGTGCCTCGGAATAGTTGTTTCGTTTGGCCAGGGAGCGGAACTGTGCCCGGAGTACGGTCTGATGCTTTTCCCCGACTTCCTTGATACCTTCACTGGTCTGAATAATGGGCGCACAGTCCCCGATCAGGGTATTTTCCTTCATGATCAGGGTGCCTGGGGACAGCGCAATCAGCGCCCCTGCGGAAATGGCCCTTTTCTCCACATAGGCGATGGTTCTTTCCCTGGGTACGGCGCTGATGGTTTCCACAATGTCAAAGGCGGCATCCACCCGTCCTCCAAAGGTATCCAAGGTAAATACCAGGATGGCGTTGTCATCCTTTTCAAGGGCGGAGACCACCCGTTTAAGGTATGCAGCCATTCCCGGCTCAACAGTTCCGGACACGGGAATAATATGTACCACCGGGCCGGCAGCCTGAACCGCAGTAAAAAAAATAAAGACAAACAACAAAACCGTTGCCCATATCTGGGGAAATTTTTGTTCCGGTAACATGGCAGATCTCATTTTGAAAGGCTTCTCTCTAACGGCCATGGGCCGACATGGTTTGTCAGCACCCAGGCCCGACCCACAACAAAGTTTGAAAGATCTGAGCAGCTTACCCAGACTTTCTTATAAAATCTTATCTGAAACACGACAAATCAATTTACTATACCATGGTTTATAGCAATTATATTCATAATTATTAAATTTTTGTAAGAAAATCCGTGTATCCTGAACCAATCATCCATCTTTGTTTCTGTTTGAACCACGGTGGAAAACCAGGTCAGCCCATGGCGGTTATACAGCTTAATCATACATTCTGCCCGGTTGATTTTTTCCATTAAAAAAGCTACCTTCAGTCGTAAAAAATAAAATCTTTTACCTTTGAATTCAAAACAAACAGGAAAAAAAAATGGGAACGCGCATGCCGTTTCATTTAAACAGACCCGGACAGACCGGATCTGTAAATACCGGGACTCACCCCGCAGCAAATCATAAAAGCAACTTAGTAAATTACCGGCGCTTTCATTCAAAAAGAGCTGACAGATCCATTATCTTCTGCATACTGGTCCTGGGAGTGATTTTTCTTGCCCAGGGATGCGGGATAAAATCCAATATGATGACCTCTTTGTCCAGAAGTATCCTGAACAATAATGACCTGGCCATGGTGGAATCCGGTGCGCCGGCTTACCTGATCATGGTTGACGGCCTCATTGACCAGGATCCGGAGTCCCCGGATATGCTCTGCTCCGGCGCCCGGCTCTATACCGCCTATTCAGATGTCTTTGTTACGGACAAGGCAAGAAGAAAAAAACTGGCAGACAAAGCCATGGATTACGCCCTGAAAAGTGTCTGCCTTACCCGGAGCAATGCCTGTGAGCTAAAGCACCAACCCTTTGAGCAGTTCAGCGCCGTTGTAAATGCCCTGGAAGAAGACGAGCTGCCATACCTGTTTACCCTGGGAAATGCCTGGGCGTCATGGATCATGGCCCACAAGGATGACTTCAATGCCCTGGCCGACATTGCCCGGATCGAGGCCGTCATGAACCGGGTGATTGAACTGGATGACACATACAAGGACGGGGCCGCCTATTTGTACCTGGGCACCCTGGCCACCTTTTTGCCCCCGGCCTTAGGCGGAAAGCCCGAACAGGGAAAGCAGTACTTTGAAAAAGCCATTTCCATGTCAGGGGGCAGAAATCTGATGGCAAAAGTGATGTATGCAAAATTGTACGCCAAAATGATGTTTGACAGACAGCTTTTCGACCATCTGCTTAAAGAGGTCATAGAGACAAACCCGAAAATAGACGGTTATACCCTGGTCAACACCTATGCCCAGCAACAGGCAAAAAAACTTCTGGATGAAGCCGACGACTATTTTTAACCCCAAAGAGACGTTCAATCATGTTTAAAAAATCTATTGTGAAACTATTTCTTTGTATCCTGATGGTCACGGTTTTTTGTGGTTCCGCACAATCCGTAACCATAAAAATTGCCACCATTTCACCGGAAGGCTCCTCGTGGATGGAACAGATGCGCAAAGGCGCCGACCAGGTCGCCAAGGCCACGGATAATCGTGTAAAATTCAAATTCTACCCCGGCGGGGTCATGGGAAACGACAAGGCCGTATTGCGCAAAATCCGTATCAGGCAGCTCCAGGGCGGCGCCCTCATGTCAGGCAGCCTCTCCGGATTATTTCCGGGCAATCAGATCTATTCCCAGCCCATGAAATTCAGATCCCAGGAAGAGGTGGATCATGTGCGGCAGCATATGGATGAATACATCATCAAAGGCTTTGATGATGCGGGATTTGTCTGTTTTACCCTCATAGGCGGCGGGTTTGCTTATATCATGTCCAAATCGCCCATTGCATCCGTGGGAGACCTTAAAGACCGCAAAATATGGGTGCCGGACAATGACAAATCCACGGTGGATTCCGTGAGCAGTTTCGGGGTCTCCCCCATTGCCCTGCCCCTGGCGGATGTACGCACGGGGCTGCAGTCCGGACTCATTGACACCGTGGGCACCTCCCCGGTAGGCGCGGTTGTCCTCCAGTGGCATACGGAAATAAAGTATATTACCAATATTCCATTGCTCTATATCTATGCCGTTTTTGCCATCGACAAAAAAGCATTTAACAAAATCTCACCGGATGACCGGAAAATCGTTTCCGACATGATGACCCAGGCACTCCAGGAATTAGACCGCATAAACCGGCAGGACAACGTCAAAGCCATTGACGCCTTAAAAAACCAGGGGATTAAATTTATCACCCCGTCCCAGGATCAGATGAACGAATGGCGGGCAACCGCAGCCAAAGCATCCCAGGAATTAATCAATGCCGGCGATCTTCCCAAAGCACCGGCAGACCAGGTTACGGCTCTGCTTGAACAATATCGTAAAAACCAATAACAGCCATGGGCGGATCCGGTCATCAACACCCAGGCTCACCCCGAAAACCCATTAAAATAACTCGGTAATTATCGATATGTCCCGTGTGATTTTGCTTCTCCACAAAATTGAAGATGCGCTCCTGGTAAGCCTGCTTTTGCTCATGATCGGCCTTGCCGTGTTCCAGATTGTTTTAAGAAACGGGTTTGATGCGGGTATTGTCTGGGCTGACCCCCTGATTCGCGTGCTGGTGCTCTGGCTTGGCCTTATCGGCGCCATGGCGGCATCGAGAACCGATAACCACATCAGCATTGATATCATATCCAAATATCTGCCCCGGGGCCTTAAACGCTTTACAGGGCTTTTGGTCTACCTGTTTACCACAATTGTCTGTGCGCTGATGACCTGGCACAGCGCAAGATTCGTCATCATGGAGAAGGCCGACGGGATGTCCGCCTTTTGTTCAGTGCCCGTATGGTTGTGTGAACTTATAATTCCCTTTGCATTCGGCATCATCACCATCAGATACCTGCTGTTTTTCCTGGAAAATCTGATCAGCATAGTCAACCCCGGATCATTAAAGCATTCATAAAATGACATTTACAATTATCGGCCTGTTAATTGTTTTTGCCCTGATGGGCGCACCTTTGTTCACCGTGATCATTGCTGCGGCCATGTACGGATTTTACCTGGCTGAAATTGATCTGTCGGTCATGGCCATTGAACTGTACCGGATTGCCGATACCCCTATCCTGCTGGCCCTGCCGCTGTTCACCTTTGCCGGGTATATCCTTGGGGAGAGCAACACCTCCC